>CAYPFI010000044.1:0-5859 GCA_964410005.1 uncultured Candidatus Saccharibacteria bacterium
TATTTCGGCGGCCGTCGAGAAGGTGCTCAAAGAAGCTGGTTACGGCATTGTCGAAGATCTTGCTGGTCATGGTGTTGGCGACTCATTGCACGAAGCGCCTTGGATTCCAAACTTCGGTAAAGCCGGTAAAGGTCCTGTGCTCGAAGCTGGCATGACGATTTGTATTGAACCTATGGCCACACTGGGCAGCAAGAAGGTCCGTATCGCCAAGGACGGTTGGACAGTTTACACCAAGGACCATAGCTTGGCCGCTCATTTTGAGCACACTATTCTTGTGACTGAAAAAGGACATGAGATCCTCACGCAAGTCTAGCTAGCTTGCTCCTATGTGGCCACAAGCGCTATACTATGTCTAGTAACAGGGATGCTTTATGGCAGATGGCCAAGAACAGTTGTATATCGGATTGGACATCGGCACCAGCAAGGTGACTTGTGTAGTCGGCTTACTTGAAGAAGACTCAGAGAAGCCCAGTATTATTGGCGTTGGGGTTGCACCCACAACCGGTCTACGTCGGGGCGTGATTGTTGATGTTGATGAGACGGTGACTTCGATCACGGCAGCCGTTGATGAGGCCGAGCGGGTGAGTGGTATTCCTATCCATCGGGCTACGATTAGCATTGATGGCTCATCAGTGCGCAGTCTCAATAGTAGTGGTGTTATTGCAGTGAGTCACGCCGATCACGTGATTGCTCCTGAAGATGTAACTCGAGTAGAAGATGCGGCTACGGCTGTGCAGCTTCCTGCCAACCACGAGATCGTCCAGGTATTCCCACGACGCTATACCATCGACGGCGAACCAGTTGTCAAAGATCCAGCTGGCATGACTGGTGTGCGCCTCGAGGTTGAAAGTCATATTATTACCGCCCATACCGGCGCACTCAAGAATTTACATCGCGTACTGGATCAGGCTGGGGTGGACATAGAGGGCCAGGTGCTCGTGCCAATTGCCGCAGCTGAAACCGTGCTCACTAAGCAGCAAAAAGAACTAGGTGTCGTAATTGTCGACATCGGTGCCGGGACTACTGGTGTGGCTGTGTATCAAGAAGGTGCCGTGGTGCATACGGGTATCTTGCCGGTTGGTTCGGGCCACATTACCAATGATCTGGCGATTGGCCTGCGTACCAACGTTGATATTGCGGAGCAGATTAAGTTGAAGTACGCCGAGGTTACCGATCATATGGCTGCTAAAGCAGATGTAGTGAAGATTCCTGAGCTTGGCAGCGAGCCGAATGTTGAGAAGCGACATTTGGACTTAATTATTACCGCCCGTACTTCTGAGATTCTTGATATGGTTTTAGCCGAAATTCGCAAGGCTGGTCGTGACGTGTTGCTGCCGGCAGGCGTCGTATTGACTGGCGGCGGGGCTAACCTTAAAGGGCTTGTACCGTATGCCAAGCAATCTTTGAAGTTGCCAGTTTCAGTCGGTAAGCCCGAAGACTTTAATGGTCTCGTGGACCGAATTAGTGATCCAGCCTTTGCCGCACCCATTGGTTTGATGCTTTCTCATATGCGTTTTGGTGGCGTTGTTCGTCATAATAAGCGCAAGGGCGGTGGTGGAGTTGGTGGTGGGTTCGGAAAAATCCGCGACTCATTGAAGCGCTTCTTGCCATAGTTTTATGACCTATTTGCGTACTCGCGTAAAAATCTGCAAGAAATTTAATCATTTTTTAATGATGTAAAACCACAGCTTTGATGCGGTATGTGTACGATAATACACCTCTATGTAGGTGTAAAACAGCCATGAATAAATTACTTGTACAGATAAAAATCGCAAAAAACGCATGAATACACTATTTGCATACTCTGAATACATTTCATATACTAGAGTTGTGGTAAGGAATTAATTATGGCAGAAATACTCCCCGAAGTTGAAACATTTGCCCGCATCAAAGTAGTTGGTGTTGGGGGTGGTGGTGGTGCTGCCGTCGAGCGCATGATCGCTGCTGGCGTGAAGGGCATCGAATTTATTGCAATTAACACGGACGCCCAGGCGCTCCATTATTCTCATGCAACGCGCAAAGTACATATTGGTCAGCAGACAACTCGCGGATTGGGCGCCGGAGCTGACCCGGAAGTTGGCCGCCGTGCCGCCGAAGAAAGCGAAAAAGAAATCGCTGAGATCCTTAAAGGATCAGACATGGTATTTATTACTCTTGGTGCTGGCGGTGGTACTGGTACTGGTGCAGCACCGCTGATAGCCCAGATAGCTAAGCAGGGTGGAGCACTGGTAGTGGCCATGGCTACCAAGCCATTTGCATTTGAAGGCGAACGCCGCAGTCGAGTGGCTGAGGCAGGTATTGCCGAGATCAAGGATAATGTCGATACGCTGATCACTATTCCCAATGATCGCTTACTCCAGACCATTGACCGCAAAACGTCACTACTTGACGCCTTTGGTGTGGTTGATGAAGTGCTGCGCCAGGGCGTACAGGGTATTTCGGATCTGATTACTATTCATGGGCTCATTAACCTCGACTTTGCTGATGTAAAAGCTATTATGAGCAGTGCCGGATCGGCTCTCATGGGCATTGGCCGTGCGTCAGGCGAGAATCGTGCTATTGAAGCTGCTCGTCAGGCCATCGACTCACCATTACTGGAGCTCAATATTGAAGGAGCCAAGGGGGTTCTCTTTAATATCACAGGTGGCCGTAACATGAGCATGCATGAGATCGACGAAGCAGCTAAGACGATTACCGGTGCTGTTGATGAAGATGCCAATATTATCTTTGGGGCGGTGCTCGATGAAAGCTTGGATGACGATATTAAGATCACGGTTGTCGCCACAGGGTTTGAGCAGAATGAAGGAAACGTTCGTGAGACCTTTACGTTCCAGGCGCCAGCAACTGAGCCGGCCGATGAGTATGTTGATGCTCTGTATGGCGCGCCAAGTTATACTGAACGTAAGCCGTTTATCGATGAGGCTCCACGCCGATTTGAGCCAACTCCAGAAGAGGATGTGCCAAGTATTGAGCCCGAAGAGGAATCGGCTGATGAGCTGTTTGAAGATGAGGCTCCACGCCGTAAACCAGAGGCCGATAAGCCATTTGTGCACAAGCCAGACCGCAACACTGGCACGGGCGACGATGACGATGATCTCGATATCCCAACCTTTATGCGGCATAAAATAGACTAGGAGAGCATGAAAACATATTTGTTTGTGACCGAAGATGGTGAGGCGGCACAGCGGCTCCTGCGTGCAGTAGGCGAGCGGGGTGTTGATGCACGGCTTATGATAGGCGATGAGGCACGCAGCGTGGAGTTACGTCAGATGTATGATGTGACGACGCGGCCGGCGGCTTTGGTGACGATGGATGACGGCAGTTATGTGCGGTTGTGGCAGGGGACCCTCCCGTCGGTTGATGAGCTGTATTACGCCGTGCAGGGCCGCTAATGAATAACGAGATCCTCATTAACTTTATAGATTTGTTTGTGTTTGTGGCTAACGGTTTGATTGTTATCAACATTATTGCTAGTTGGGTGCCTAGTCTCAGGAGAATTCCAGGTACTGAAGCAGCACTTGGTATGTCCGATGTGATTTTACAGCCAGTTCGAAAGTTACTTCCGCCAAAGGGTGGGCTAGATTGGTCGCCGCTGGTGACCATTATTGGGCTACAAGTATTACAAGGTCTTTTGCACGGCTTGCTTGCGCGCTAATACTTAACCTTCAGAGTGTCGGTATCTTTTAAAAACCAATAGTTAACTTGTAGGTTAACTATTGGTTTTTAAAAGACTTACTAGATCTGGAAGTTAAGTATTGATAGAATGAAAATGGGTGCGGGAGAAAGATATGGATGCAACCACCCTCGATGGACTTGAAGTTCTTGGCAACAGAATTCGGATGGAGATAGTAATCGCACTTTACCACAGCGAAAATATGTCGGCAGTTGATTTTGCGGCCGCCTTTGAGATCTCTACACCAGCCGTTATGAAACATCTCAGCTTATTAGAGCAATGTGGCCTCATAACTCGGAGAAAAGTTGGTCGTCGCAACATCTGCCATCTAAGTAGAGAGATGTTGCATGGAATAAGTGCTTGGCCCGAGATGCTTGAAGTTAGCTGGTTAGATATGCTAACCTTAGAGGGTCTTTAAAGCGTTTGAGTGGTCATCAGCCACAAGCAGCGGAAAGAACGGCGCAAGCTCAGTAGAATCCGACGGGGAGCCCGTAACAGCCTCAAGTAAGTGCTAAGAGATATCTCTTGGAAGCCGGATGGTACCGTCCCATACATGGGATTCCGGCTGACGAGGGATTTTTGTTTTTATCTAAACCGAGGAGAGATCATGGCAGACAAGAGTCAGTTAGCACAAATCGAAGAGCAAATGCTTGCGACCTGGAAACAGGAAGACACCTTTGCTAAGAGCATGCAAAATCGTGAAGGCGCCGAAGTCTTTAGTTTTTTTGACGGCCCGCCTTTTGCTAATGGTTTGCCACACTTTGGCCACAGCCTGGTAACCGGCATTAAAGACTCAGTTCTGCGATATAAGACCATGCGCGGCTATAATGTGCCTCGTCGTAATGGCTGGGATTGCCATGGCTTGCCAGTAGAGTATGCCATCGAAAAAGAGTTTGGCGTCAGCGGTAAGAAGCAGATTATGGAGCTCGGACTCGAGAAGTTCAACGCCGCCTGCCGAGCCTCAATCTTTACCTATAAAGAGCAGTGGGAAGAACAACTGCAACGACTTGGTCGCTGGAGTGAATATGACAACTATTACGCCACGGTTGATCGTAACTACACCGAGAGCGTTTGGTGGGCCTTAAGTGAGATTAATAAGAAGGACCTTTTATATAAGGGTTTTAAGAGCACGCCATACTGTCCACGTTGCGAGACGCCGCTGAGCAATTTTGAGGTCAATGATGGTTATAAAGATAATGTGCCTGATCCAAGTTTGTTTGTGAAGTTCAAACTCATTGATGAAGATGCGAGTCTGCTGGCCTGGACCACCACGCCGTGGAGCTTGCCGGGCAATGCGGCCATTGCCGTAAACCCTAAAGAGCAATATGTGTACGTTGAGACTGAAGAGCACGAAACACTCATCTTGGCCAAAAAGCGAGTTGAGGTATTGGATGAAGATTATACCGTTGTCAAAGAAGTGGCGGGTTCGGAGCTCGTTGGCAAACAGTATCGACCACTGTTTATGCTGGACAACGTGGCCGATCTAGAAGGTGCTGACAACCTATACAAAGTCTGGCCAGCCAGCTTTGTGAGTATCGAAGATGGCTCGGGTGTACTCCATGTCGCGCCAGCCTTTGGTGAAGACGACTTGAATCTTGGTCAAGAAGTGGGCTTGCCAGTACTTACCTCAATCGATCCAGGCGGACATGTTAAAACGGGCTACGGATTTGATGAGATTGCTGGCAAGTTCTTTAAAGGCGCCGACAAACTCATCATCGAGCATCTTACCAAAGAAGGTCGCGTTTTCTCTGCCGAAACCTTTACGCATACGTATCCCTTCTGCTGGCGCTGCGAGACGCCATTAATGTATTACGCGATCAATAGTTGGTTCATTAAAGTATCATCAATCCGTGAAGACTTGCAGGCTACGGCTCAAGACATTAATTGGACACCAAGTCATATTCGCGATGGTCGTTTTGGTAAGTGGGTGGCTAACGCCCGCGACTGGTCGATTAGCCGTAACCGTTATTGGGGCGCGCCCATGCCGGTGTGGGCTAATGTTGAGGATGAGAATGACTACATTGTTATCGGCTCCATTGCCGAACTGAAAGAGTTAGCAGGGGACGACATTAAGGTTGATGACCTTCATCGACCATTCATCGATGACATTGAGTTTGATAAAGACGGCAAGCATTACAGACGTATCGAGGAAGTGCTCGACTGCTGGTTCGAGAGTGGTGCTATGA
>CAYPFI010000045.1:0-5748 GCA_964410005.1 uncultured Candidatus Saccharibacteria bacterium
TGGAACACGAATAGAGCTCTTGCGTTTGGCATTATTTTTCGCCTTTGAGGCAGCCATATTTGATTTCCTTTTTTTGTTTTGTAGAATTAATCTTATTAAAACATAAGTGCTTTGGCAGGGTCAAGCTTTTTCTATGGGGGCGAAAGCCAGGCTGAGTTTTTTGGCGCCAAGACCGGCAAAGGTGGCGACTACTTCATCGCCGTCAACTTGACTAACAATCCCTCGACCAAATTTGGCATGAATAATTTCATCGCCTGGCGTCAGATCAACATGCGTAAAGACGGGCTCGCGGAGCTGCCCAAAGCTACTGCTTGGCTGCGACTCACCGTCGGTAATAAGTTCTGATGGAATGTCCATGATAAATCGTGATGGCGGATTGTGGCCGGTTGTGCCGTAAAGTAATCGGGAGCTCGCATGCAATATGGTCAGTTGTTGTCGAGCCCTGGTCATCCCTACGTAACAAAGGCGGCGTTCTTCCTCGAGCTCAGCCTGGCTAAACTGAGTTCGACTATGCGGGAATATCCCTTCTTCTAAACCTGGCATAAAGACCACGGGGAACTCGAGACCCTTGGCAGCATGCAGCGTCATAAGCGTTACCGCATCGGTCTCGGTGCTGTAATTATCAACATCCGAGATCAGAGCAATTTCTTCCAAGAAACCGGCCAAACCGACATTATCGAATTGTTGCGCTACACTGATGAGCTCTTTCACGTTCTCGATTCTATCCTCAGCCTGGATGCTGCGATCATCTAGAGCGTCGAGGTAGCCACTTTTCTTCAACATGAGTTCGGTGAGCTCGCTAATGGTTTTTTCTTCTGAGGCTATGCGCAGACTGGCAATTAAGTGCGCAAAACTAGTAAGTGAGTTTACCGCGCGACCCGTCAGGCCCGGCACATCGTTAGCTCGAGCTGCTGCCTCAACAATACCCAGGTCTTCGGCCCGCGCAAACTCGGTTAGTCGCTCGAGGCTTTTGGCGCCAAGACCACGAGCCGGCACATTAACAATGCGCTCAAAACTGACTCGATCATTAGGCTGATAAATAAGTCGCAGATACGCTAATGCGTCTTTAATTTCTTTACGTTCGTAAAAACGCGTGCCGCCAACGATTTTATATGGCAGCCTGGCTCGTAAAAGAGCCTCTTCCAAGGATCGGCTTTGGGCGTTGGTTCGATACAATACCGCACAATCACGATAGGTCTTCCCCTCGCGACGAGCCTCTTCAATATCCCGAATTATCAGTTCACCTTCATGTAATTCATTGAACGCTTGACGCACCACAATCTTGGGGCCTTGCTCATTATCTGTCCACAACTGTTTATCACTACGAACTTCATTCTTAGTAATGACACTATGGGCAGCATCAAGAATGGTCTTGGTACTGCGATAATTTTGCTCAAGTTTAATGATCGCTGCCTCAGGATAATCCTTCTCAAAGTTGAGAATATTCTGGAAATTAGCCCCGCGCCAGCTATAAATTGACTGCCAGTCATCACCCACCACACAGATATTATGGTGCTTCTCGGCCAGTACTTTAGTGAGCTGATACTGGGCACCATTGGTGTCCTGATACTCATCAATCATAATGTAGCGGAACTGTTGCTGATAACGTTCGAGAATTTCTGACTTCGTCTTAAACATCTTAACCGTCTCAAAAATAAGATCATCAAAATCCAGCGCACCAGCCTCACGCAACAAGCGCTGATAAGCTGGATAAACTTGGGCGGCAACTTGACCAGCCCGTCCGCTCGCTATGTCAGCATAGCCCTTAGGCCCGATGAGCTCATTTTTAGCCGAGCTCACAAGTCCCTGGATCATCCGTGGCGCAAACTCCTTCTCATTAATACCCAGGGATCGCATAGCCTGTTTGATGGCGCTCAGGCTATCTTGTGAGTCAAAGATTACAAAGTTAGCAGGCAGCTCCAAATGCTCGGCTTCGCGCTTAAGCAAGCGTACACAAATCGAGTGAAAAGTTCCCATAAAGGGCAAGAAGCTACGATTAGCTGGATTCTGCCCCAGCAGCTGCAATACGCGGGTTCGCATCTCACCGGCCGCTTTATTGGTAAAGGTAACCGCCAAAATATCGGTTGGGGAAACCTGCTTCTCGGCCACCAGGTAAGCGATTCGATGTGTCAGCGCCTTCGTCTTGCCGCTTCCTGCGCCAGCCAACATTAAAACCGGCCCTTCGACCGTTTGTACCGCTACGCGCTGCGGCTCATTTAATTCTGAGAGCAAATCCATACATCTATTGTACCAGCCAAGCGCCTAGCTTTTGATAATCTTTTCGAGTTGGTGCGCATCAAGACTAGCGCCGCCGACGAGCAAACCATCGACACCTTTTACTCGTAAGAAGGCTTGGGCATTATCGCCATTTACACTGCCGCCGTACAGAATGCGAACTTTAGATGAGTCGGCTCCATAACGCGACTGCAATACCAGCTTGATATGGCTCACCGTTTTCTCGACGTCACGTGGCATAGCAAAATTTCCATGACCATCACCAGAACTAATTGCCCAAACTGGCTCATAGGCTATGACTACCTGATCAAGCTCATCAGCCGTTATATTATGGAAGGCGACCTCGAGCTGATCTTGCACACGACGCTGGGCGTGACCATGCTGCTTATCAATGAGACGATCCCCGACGCAAAGGATGGGCTGCAAGCCAGCCTGCAGGGCGCGCACCATCTTGGCAGCAATGTATTTATCGGTCTCATGCTGAGCACGGCGCTCACTATGGCCAATAATCGCAAAGCTGGCAACCTGGGCTGCAATACTGGCCGGCAGTTCTCCGGTATGGGTGCCAACTTCGAAGCGCGAGATATCCTGCACACCAAAGTCAACATAGAGCGAGCCGAGTCCATGACGAAGAAGGGTTGTATAAATGCTTGGCGGGCAGATAACTAGGTTAGTCTCGGGGTTGTTGGCAGCAATTTTGTTGGAAGCTTCGGCTAGACGAATAGCTTTGGGCAATGTGAGGTTGGCCTTCCAGTTGGCCACAATGAGTTTAGTGCCTTTTTGATGTTCTACTTTTTGGTAGAACATCGTTTTAGCATCCGACTCCGCAATCTTCTGCTCACCTTGAAGCGCCACAATGCCAGGCAATTCCTTGCCCGCCAACAATTCAAGGGCCGCGCCGCCACCAGTACTCACAAAGCTAAACTTTTTATGAAGCCCGGCCTTATCCAGGACGTCAGCCGTATCACCACCACCTATAACGCTAAAAACCTTACTGGCAATAATGCCACGAGCAAGCCTGAGCGTAGCTTTGGCAAACTGCGGATACTCGTTGACGCCTAGCGGCCCATTCCATATAACCGTACCGCCCTTCCCTAGCTGATCCAAAGCTGCCTTAACGCTCTTAGGTCCTATATCGGCAATAATATCGTCCTTCTCGACGTCAGACAGATTAATAGTTCGCGCCTCAGCTTCTGCAGAAAGTTCCTTAGCGACGACAACATCACTTGGCAAAATGACACGGACATTCTTACTACGAGCCTTGGCCAGGAGTCGTTTGGCATCAGCCAGCTCTCCAGCTTCAAACTTACTGGCACCAATGGAAATACCTTGACTCGCCAAGAACGTATTGGCCATAGCGCCGCCAATAACCAGCGTTTGAGCCTTAGCAATAAGCTGCTCAAATAAATCGATTTTATCAACTACTTTGGCTCCACCAATAACAGCCAGTAACGGCTCATCTGGATGTCGAATGGCCCTGGTGAGTGTTTCGACTTCTTGCTGAACAAGTAGGCCTGCAGCGCTTGGCAACAACGATGCAACGCCAGAGATCGACGCATGAGCCCGATGGATAGCGGCAAAGGCGTCATCAACATATACATCGGCGAGGCTGGCGAGCTCTTTGGCCAAAGCTGGGTCATTGGCTTCTTCTCGCGGATCAAAACGCAGATTTTCTAGAAGTGTAATCTGATCATCAGCAATGTCCGATACTGCCCCCGCAAATGCCACCTTATGTCGCACAATATCGGTTAAACGTTCGGCAACAGGTTTGAGGCTATATTGTGGATTAAACCTGCCGTCTGGTCGCCCCAAGTGACTTACAATAATAATTCGGCAGTTATTCTTTAATAGATACTGAATGGTTGGCAATGAAGCGCGGATACGGAAGTCATCATGCACCTTCCCGTTCTGAATCGGCACATTATAATCGGTGCGCAGCAGTACGGTCTTGCCCTGCACGTCAAGCTGATCGAGAGTACGGAGCTTGTCCACTACTGGGCCTCATAGACGCGGATGGTATCGGTCAGACTACCGTGTTCTGGGCCGTAACCATATACCAACACGGCGGTTTGGCCTTTGACCAAGCGCTTTTCTTTCTCAATTAAAGCTAGAGCTTCGGTGGCGGCCCACTTGGTATCCTTAATGTAGTAACTGCGACAACCGTAAATAATGGCTAGTTTTTGAGCAACCCGCGGATGCGGCGTGGCCACAATAATAGGAATATTGGGTCGCATGTCACTGAGGTTAAGGGCGGTGTCGCCGGACTTTGTTTCGGCAATCAGCATAGCAGCCCCGAGCTGATGGGCTAGCGAGACGGCAGCTGCCGACAGTGGCGCACGCGTAGCCACTTCGCCCTGATCAGCATAGACGGCGCGAACCGGCATGTTCTCCTCGGTGTAGGCAAGAATGCGCTTCATGGTTTTGACGGCCTCAACCGGATACTTACCGTTATTGGTCTCGTCGCTGAGCATGACACAATCAACTTGAGTAATAGCAGCCGTTGCCACATCGCTCACTTCAGCGCGGGTAGGATGCGGGTTGTCCACCATGCTGGCCAGCATTTGAGTGGCGACAATCACAAACTTGCGGTGCTTGCGCGTCAAACCGGTGATCTTGCGTTGCATGACAGGCACCACTTCGGCACCAGCCTCAATAGCCAGATCACCACGAGCAACCATGACGCCGTCAGAGGCTTGGACAATCTCATCAATATATTGAAGGGCCATGGGCGTTTCAATCTTGGCGATGATCTGCATGTCGCTGTTTAATTTGCGGAGATATTTGCGGAGACGGTGAATATCAGCAGCGCGCTGCACAAAACTCAGCGCCACGTAATCGCACTCCTGACTGGCGGCATACTTCACGTCGGCCAAATCCTTGGTAGTAATAATATCGCCGCCCATGTCGGTGTCGGGCAGGTTAATTCCCTTGCGGCTCGTGACAGTGCCGCCCACCAAGATCTGAGCCGTAATCACCGCCCCGCTAATCTTAGTGACTTTAGCCTGGAGCTTGCCGTCCCATAAGAACATGGTCTCGCCGACCTTAACTTTTTTACTCAAATCATACTGAATGGGCAGGATACCGGTCGTGACGTAATCAGAACGATAGGCGAACTTGACGTCATGACCAAACTTGAGCTCCACCCCCTCAGGCGGCAGGTCGCCAAGACGGATCTTGGGACCCTGGAGATCGGCCACGACGGCTACTGGCTTGTTGAGCTTAGCACTGGCCTGACGAGCCCACGTAATGCGCATGCCTTGCTCTTCCTGTGTGCCATGCGAAAAGTTGAGGCGCACACCATTAGCGCCCTTATCAATGAGGGCTTCAACGGTTTTGTAGCTGTCGCTGGCGGGGCCGAGACTAGCTAAAATCTTTGTTTGTTTAAATGGGCCTCTGCTCACTAAAAGCTCCGATTTACGTTTGTCTCCTTCTATTGTAACAAGAAAAACGTTTGCTCGCAAAGTGTAGTTTTAGCTATTGAGCTTTCTTAGTTTGCAAGATTACGGTCACCGT
>CAYPFI010000046.1:0-5604 GCA_964410005.1 uncultured Candidatus Saccharibacteria bacterium
AGCCACAATTCGCCATACGATTGCCACGGTACCAACTTAGTATCTGACTCTCCAGATTAACTTCGTGTGAATTTCCACCTGTCGGGATAGCACTAGGATCATCAAGCCCCTGGATATTACCATTAGCCCACAGGTGCAGGACAAAGTACTCGGGATCGATATCAGCCCGGTAGACATGGTTGTAGTATTCGTCGGGTCCTAAATAGTCACCAACCTGTTCAGCAGCTACGACTTCATTGAGCTTCTTGCGCATATTATCGGACATATCAGTAATGCCTGCAGCATTGAAATCTTTATACCTATCAAGTGATGCGACCCCAAAGGCCTCTTTCATGGTCTCCACTAGAGCCTTATCACGTTCCTGATCAAGTCCTTCAAAACTGATCTCACCCACATCAATACCAGTCTCTGGATCTGGCAACTTAGGCTCACCATCGGGGTCAGTATCGGCAGATTTATTACCGGTTATCTCCTGAATTACCGAAATGTGCGACTGAACCCCCTCTCGCCACTCACGACCAGTTGCCCACTGCGCCTCACCAGGATGATCATTATCGGACATAAGCTCAGTTACCTTATAGGGATCACGGCCACCCGACTGCAAGTAAGCGACCACGTCATCGTAGCGGTAGGCGCCCTCATTATCACTAAAATAAACTTTATTGGTAAAGTCCCGGAATGAATCTTCTACACTATCATATTTACGAAATGGTCGATTATAAGCCACCCGCAAACGACCATCACCATAGTCGGCCACCATCTCGAGCTCAGGATGTTCAGACTTTAGCGCATCAAGGTCAGCAGCCGCCACCTCCTCCTCGGTTCGCTTAGGATAGACGTCACCTTTCCAGTCATCTTTAGCAACAACACCAAACATGTTATGAGCGTGTTCTGCGAGCTCACTGGTTCCGCTGTCACTTTCATGTATCGCGACTGCTAAGAACACTTCATAAGGTACGGGGCGTTCTGGTTCTTCGGCAAGCTGCTCGGCTAGTTGAGTATATTTGCCAACGAATGCCCGAAATTTGTCCGGATCAGTTAAGATATCCTGTGAATCATCTTCGCCTTCATCATTACCTAGACGATCAAGCACTTCTTTACCGACAAGCGCTGCTGCTACTGCGCCAAGTCCTAGCTTTAAAAGTCTTCGCTTACTTGGATCGTCTGGTCCGCCGCTCTCTATACCCATATCTGCCCCTTTACTTATTACTATGATAATACCATAAGCTCATTGCGATATGGTATAAGTACGCTACAATGTGGTTATGGATATCGCCAAAAACCAATACGTTCGTACCATTATTTTTGCCGTTGAGGATAGTCTCGTTTCTACCACCGGCCTGATCGCCGGCATTAGCGTGGGCGTCAATAATAAAGCGGTTGTCATCGTCAGTGGCATTGTAGCGATTGCCGTCGAAGCCATCAGCATGGGCGCCAGTCAGTACATTAGCGATGACGCCATCGAGCAAACCGTCAAAACTCGGCATGATAGCCAAGCCTTCAAGGATGGCTTACTCATGCTCACCTCCTACTTCCTTGCAGGCCTCGTCCCGCTCTTGCCCGTTATCTTCTTTGCCTATCCGACCTCGCTATATTTCTCGGTATACTTCGCTCTGATTGGACTTGTCATTTTGGGCTATGTTAAAAGCAAAGTACTGCACACCAATCCATTCCGTGGCGCACTTAAGGTCGTTATTGTAGGCGGGCTAGCAACTGCTCTCGGTATTATCGTCGGGCTCGTCTTTAAGATCAGCTAGGCTGCAGAAACCTTACGTTTGCTTAAGATCAACTTAGCCGTTTCTTTAATAGTGGCAGCGACTGGAATAGCTAGCAGCGTGCCCATAACACCGGCGATGGCAGCGCCAATGAGTACGGCAACCAGCACAGTGAGTGGCGAAATATCAACCTTCTTGGAGTAGACCATGGGGTTGAGGACGGCGTTTTCAAGTTGCACATAGATGATGGTGAAGACAGCGAACAAGCCGGCGACCCAGGCCTGGCCAGTAAGGACACAGACAATGCCGATCACGATGGCAGCAATAGTCGAACCCACCAACGGGATAAGATCGAGCAAGGCAGCAACGAGGCCAAGGATGAGATAGTATGGATTGCCGAGCAAGAAAAGCACCAGGCCGCTGGCCACACCGTACATCATACTCAGCAAGAAGTTACCAATTACATAGCCGTTAATAATCCAATAAACCTTGTTACCGAGCGCTTTTGCATCGTCGCGCAACTTGGCTGGCATAACATTGAGACTCGTTTTCTTCATAGTTTTGCCTTCAAGCGTCATGAAGAACATCAGAGCCACAATTGTCACAAAGGCAACTACGGCTTCGACTACACTATTCACAAAAGCCAACACTGCTGAGCCAACTTGTGAAGCCGAGGCTGATAATTGATCACTACTGACCTTCAGGGCATCAGTAAAGGGCGTATTGGCCAGGGCACCGGTAGCTTTATCGGCGAGCTCAGGAAGGCTAGCAATGAGCTTGCTGGTCTGGTCAACCAGCGGCACAAACACTGCCCACATGAGGGCGACACTAAACAAACAGAATAGCGCCAAGACCACAAATGTCGCCAAGCCAATGCTTTGCTTGGGCATGTACTTTTGCAGCCAATGAATAATCGGATTAATGGCAATGGCCAAGAAAGCCGCAACACCGATCCAAATCAATGGCGTGCGGGCCAAAAATACCATATACAAAACCGCTGCTGTGGCCAAAACTACCAATAGACGCTTAAAAAAAATACTCAACGATTGATCAGTCATTGCGACTCCTTATTTGCCTAATTAAAGCATTTTTTCAGGTTATAAGCAATGCTACTTAGGCGGCCTCGGGATCAAAATACTCGTTCGCTTCTTATAATCTTGATAGGCTTTATCACTCCCCCAGCGCTCATCAGCCTTTTTCTCGAGGATGGGAATGCCCGTGGCAAAGAGTAGTATGCCGATGATGAAGAGCGGACTCGCAAGACCGATAACCCGCTCGACACCACTGAGCGACAGGAATACGGTTATATACGTTCCAACCCAAACCGTCATCTCGCCAAAATAATTAGGATGACGCGACCAACTCCACACACCCTCAGCTATCCACTTATCTTTATTGCGAGTATTCTGGCTGAAGTTAAACTTTTGAAGATCAGCAACAGACTCGAGACTCAAGCCCCCCAGCCAGATCGCGAATCCGATAAAAGCAAGCATGTGCAGTTCTATGTTCGACTTAGATAGCGCAAATAATACTGGCAGCATCACCACCCAGGCAGTTATCGCCTGCAATACCCAGAATCGACCAAGCAACCAGAAGCTATGGCGCCAGGCATCAAATCGCTGATCACGGCCAATCTTTTGGATTCTATAGAGCAAGAACCCTCCCAATCGAATCGCCCATACTACGACCATGCCTGTTACGAGCAGTCGACTAACTGTTACCTCGCCACCCAAAAATCCAAACAAAGCCAATACCATAAAACTCAGGGCATAGGCTGCATCGGTCAGCTTATCGGTTTTAAAGAAATATGCGAACAGGAACAGTACGATATTAATACCAAGCGAAACAAGTAGGGCTGTTAGGAGATATGTGATATTCATATTACTCGTATTCTACCACTCTTGAGACCATATTGCTGTATGATGTATTGTGCTTATGCTTCAACATATTATTGTTAATTAGTCCAGTTTATGATATTTTTACAAATGTAACGTTATTATAAACACATATTAGGGGGTGTTTGATGGGTAAAAAATTATTAATCGTAGTAGCTGCGGTCGCAGTTAGCGTGGGTCTTTCGCAGGGCGCATCGGCTCATAACAACCAGCGACCACCGCGCGAGCCTGAGACGGTCACTATCTGCCATGTCAATCGATGGGATACGGCACAGCCTTACACCAAGCAGACCGTGAATTTTGCCCAGTACCTGGTTCACTACTTTGTCGATTTCCGACCATATGTTCCAACTTCGGAAGCAGAAGCAATCCAGCTTAAGGACGATCATAAGTACTGGGGCGATATCATGCCCGAGTTCCATGGTTACTTTGGTCGTAACTTGACCGTTGGCCAGGCAATTCTCGATAACGACTGCAACTTTGTTACGGGCGGAAGCGGCGGCGTCGATCCTGAGCCCGAACCAACACCAACCGATCCTGCTACACCAGTGGTCGCACAAGTTGCCGCTCCAACTCGCACCTTAGTAGCAGCTGGTGGTGGTACACCAACTAAGGCTCTTGCTGGCCTCGTAGGTGTAGTCGTCTCAGTTAGTGCACTTGGCTATGGCGTCACAAAGCTCCGCAAAGCCTAAACCTAAGGCCACAAAACGGCGACCGGACAGCAAACGGTCGCTTCGTTTTATGATTTCACTCGGTTCATTTGGTGTTGTAAAAATTACATTCATGAAGCCGAAACTAACTAAAAAAGCGCGTGCTCGTCAGGCTCGATTGCATAAGAGCGCCGCACTCATAGCCATAGGTGTTATTGGCGTCCTCTTCTTTGGGAGTCAAGTAGCTTCGAGTTTGCGATCAGCTCCCATTGTTAAGCCAGCCATTATCCAACCGATTAAAACCGCGCCGACTTCAAGCAGCCTACCCGCCTCGCAACCAACCGAACTACAAATTGACGCCATTGGAATCCGTGCCAGCGTACAAAGCGTAGGTCTTGATACTACTGGCGCCATCGAGGTGCCATCACAACCCAATACCGCCGGTTGGTACGCGGCGAGTCGCACTCCGGGCGAAATTGGACCGTCTGTCATCGTCGGCCACTTGAATAATGCCAATGGCCCTGCCCTATTCTGGCGTCTACATGAACTGCAGCCCGGAGCTAAGATCGCGGTCGCTCGTCAAGACGGGCGCACGGCCTTCTTTACGGTAACTAAGATCGGCCAGTATACTGACAAAGACTACCCTGTTGATAAAATTTATGGGGCAACAAAGAACTCGGAACTACGACTTATCACTTGTGGTGGGAATCTCAATCTCTTTACAGGACATTACGAGGCCAACACCGTCGTATATGCCACACTAACTCAATAATATTAGGGCTTTTCTCCTCTCTCTAATTTTTCTATGAGGGTAGCTGTACGTCGATCCTTGGTCTCCTGTTTTTTGGCAGTCTGCAGCTGATAGCCAATGGTAAAGCGACTACTTTTGCTCAGTGTATCAAAAAATGCCAAGGCTTTTTTATTTTTACGCAGCACAATCATGAATTCTTCCGGGATGGTCATGGTCTTTGGCGAATCATAAGCTGCCTGCCAACGACCATCGGCCTGAGCGCGCTCTACCTCAGCGAGGCCAGCTGGCATCATCAAGCCGGCCTTGGTAAGCCTATCGATGTGATTAATGTTGATTTTGGACCACATGCTACGAGCACGCCTTGGAGTAAACTTCTGCAAAAATGATACGTCATCATATGATTTTTTTAATCCATCAATCCAACCGTAGCACAGCGCATCATCGAGCGCCTCGGTATAGGTGAACGTAGCTAATCCAGATGCTTTTTTATAGAAGCGAATCCAAACTCCATCAAGTTTGGCATGATGAGTATCGAGCCACTTACGCCAATCCTTCTGATCCTTAAATGCAATTATTTCGTATTCGG
Source organism: uncultured Candidatus Saccharibacteria bacterium (assembly GCA_964410005.1). Taxonomy (GTDB): domain Bacteria; phylum Patescibacteriota; class Saccharimonadia; order UBA4664; family CAYXHD01; genus CAYXHD01. The sequence continues at coordinate 5,598 of CAYPFI010000046.1, forward strand.
ATTGCTT
>CAYPFI010000047.1:0-5455 GCA_964410005.1 uncultured Candidatus Saccharibacteria bacterium
CTGAGTGTGCTGCTGATATTAAAGCCATGGGCGTGAAGGCTGGCGTCGCCTATTTGCAGGATAGTAACCCTGACGATCTCGTATCGCACTTTGATCATGCCTTGGTATTTACCGGGACACTTGGTCATTACGCTGGGCATCTTCACCAGCAGTCCCTGAGTAAGATTCTCGAAATAAAAGAACTTAACCCTGATATTGAAGTGAGTGTCGATGGCGGTGTGAATCGAGATAATAAAGAAGCAGTTCTTGAAGCTGGTGCCGATGTACTGGTGGCTGGCATGGGCTATGTGGGAATGGTTGATTGATGAGTATTCAGGATCTCGAACTCCAGGCAAATGGTATCCGTGAGGATATTATTTCGATGTTGCTTGAAGCGGGGAGTGGGCACTCGGCTGGGCCGCTAGGACTTGCTGATATTTATGCGGCGTTGTACTTTAGTGTCCTGCACCATAATCCTAAGAAACCTGATTGGCCAGAGCGTGATTTATTTGTGACAAGCAATGGCCATACGGCGCCGGTACGTTACGCCGCTATGGCCCGAGCTGGGTATTTTGACCGTAAAGAACTTATGACACTGCGTAAGTTTGGCAGCCGGCTGCAGGGGCATCCTGAGCGTACCAAGTTGCCTGGTTTGGAAACGACCAGTGGGCCGCTTGGATCTGGCTTAAGTCAGGCGGCTGGTATGGCACTTGCCTTACGCATCGACGGTAATATGAAACGACATGTTTTTTGCGTAATGGGCGATGGCGAGCTGGATGAAGGTAATGTCTGGGAAGCGGCTATGTTTGTCGGCAAAGAACAACTGGCTAACTTGACGGTCATTGTCGATCGAAACAATATTCAGATTGATGGCCCGACTGAGCAAGTCATGCCGCTGGAAAACCTTGGCGATAAATGGAAGGCTAATAATTGGGAAGTACTGGAGATCGACGGAAATAATATGCAGGCCGTACTCGACGCCTTTGCGGCAGCTCGGATCTCGGCTCGTCCAACAGCCATTATTGCTTATACTATCCCGGGTAAGGGTGTCGACTTTATGGAGAATGACTTCCATTGGCATGGTAAGCCGCCGACTCGTGATGAAGCCAAGAAGGCCATGCACGAGCTACGTACCTTGGGTGGCAGAATCCGATCGGAGCACCAATAATGGCTAAGATGTATCTTAATCCTCAGTTGTTTAGGCCAGAAATGAAGCATGAGCCGATTCGTGCTGGTTTTGGTCGAGGCTTGCTGGCGGCCGGTCAGCACAATAAGAATGTTGTAGCACTTTGTGCAGACTTGACTGAGAGTACCAAGATGGATGCCTTTGCCAAAGCTTTTCCTGATCGATTTGTGGAGGTTGGCGTAGCCGAGCAAAACCTCGTGACCGTTGCTTCGGGCATGGCGGCCATGGGTAAGATTCCATTTACGTCGAGTTACGCTGCTTTTAGTCCTGGCCGTAACTGGGAACAAATCCGTACCACTATTTGTTTGAATGATGCCAATGTGAAGATCATTGGTTCGCACGCTGGTGTGAGCGTTGGTCCTGACGGCGCAACGCATCAAATGCTCGAAGATATTGCTTTGATGCGAGCTCTACCAAATATGCAGGTAATTGTTCCTTGTGACGCTCCGCAGGCTCAGAAAGCTACCGAGTTTATGGCCAAATCAAATAAACCAGCCTACTTACGTCTAGCCCGTGAGGCTTCACCAGTAGTCACAACTCTTGATACACCATTTACGCTTGGCAAGGCAGAAGTCTACCGCGAGGGTAGTGATGTGACCATTGCCGCTTGTGGCATCATGGTCTATGAAGCACTGGCTGCCGCAGAGAAGCTGGCCAAAGAGGGTATTGAAGCCGAAGTTGTTAATGTTGCCGTCATTAAACCACTCGACACAGCCACGATTGTGGCCAGTGTTCGCAAAACAGGTGCAATTGTAACAGCCGAAGAAGCTCAAGTGAATGGTGGACTCGGTGGGGCTATAGCCGAGGCACTGGCCGTTCAGTATCCAACACCACTGGCCAGAATGGGCATCCATGATGAGTTTGGCCAATCTGGCAAGCCCGATGAATTATTAAAACATTATAAACTTACAGCCAATGATATCGCGAAGGCCGCGACCCAAGTAATCAAAAGGAAAATGTCATGACTAATCAACACAAAGCACGAGCCGCTTACAGACGAGCGGCTGAGGGCAAGTATGCGCTAGGTGCCTTCAATATCGACAACCAAGAGACGCTCGTCGCTATTGCACGTGCTGCCACAGCTAAGAATTCTCCCTGTATGGTCGAGATCAGTCATGGCGAAGTCCAGGCTCTTGGCCTTCAGAATGTTCGCGACATGGTAGATAACTATAAGCAAGAACTTGGTATCGAGATGTATATAAATCTTGACCACGCCCCAAGTGTTGAAGCAGCTATGGCTGGCATTGATGCAGGCTTTGAATTTATCCATATCGATATCTCGCAAGAGCGTCACAACGCTACCTATGAAGAAATTGTGAGCGAGACCAAACAAGTCGTGGAGTATGCCACTAAGACTGGTGCGCTCGTCGAGAGCGAGATGCATTACTTTGCCGGCAGCTCTAACGTCCATAAAGAAAAGATTGATTATGAAGAAGTAAAGGGCACCTTTACTAAGCCAGAAGAAGCATCCGCGTTTGTAAGAGTCACCGGAATCGACACCTTGGCGGCTAGCATTGGCAACCTCCATGGACTTTATCCTGTGCCTAAAAAACTCGATCTCAAGCTCTTGCAAGAGATCCGTGACGCCATTGACTGCCATATTTCACTGCACGGCGGATCAGGCACGCCACCTCATTTCTTTAAAGACGCCGCCAAGATTGGGGTGACTAAGATTAATATCAACTCCGAGATGCGCAAAGCCTTCCGAGCTACACTCGAGGAGCAACTTAAGGCCAACCCCGACCAGTACGCGGTTATGAAGCTTATGGGTCCAGTAGAAGACACCATCCAGCATATTGTTGAGGCTCACATGGATGTATTTGGCAGTAGTGGCCGCGCTGAGGTATGATAAGCATAACTAATAAGGAACACCATGGATAAATCTGAAGACACTGTGGTAGAAACAGAAAACACCGCTACCGAAGAACAGCCAACTAAGCCAGGCCTTAAGCGGCACGTTAATAAGCGTAATGCCTGGATTGCTGCTGGCCTGATCATTATTCTAATCATTGGTGGTCTACTATTCTGGCGCAATCGCCGAATGAGTTTTACTAAGCAATTTACCATTGAGGGCTGGCACGCGGTTGCCATTCAGAGCGATGAAATTGCTGGGATAACCAAGGGCGATCCCAGTCTCGATAAAGCTACGCCGCTAGCAACCAGTCTCCGCAAGATCGACAGTACTATTAAGGATCAAAAGGTGAGCCTCAGCCTTATTCCTCTGCTGCTCAACGACCGGCATGCCATTGATACCTACGGAGCATTTCTTAACAAAATGGGCGCTTACTCGTCGCAGATTGCTGGCATGGGTGATGATATTGCGGCTATTACCGATGAGGACGTTGACCAAGCCAAAACGCTTTCAAAGGCAGCTGAGCAGCAAACTACCGATACCAAGGAGCAGCTCAAGTACCTGTCAGAAGACATCAATGCTAGTTTCTATACCGTCGGCGAATATTTAGAATCGCTTAAGAAGCTTAGCGATGAGGCCAAGGCCAAAGTCACGGCTGATGCCAAGAGCAAGAAGGCCCAAACCGAGCAAGATGCACTCGACAAGCAGTTGGTAGAATCGACCATTACCGGCTTTATGGATGGCTTTATCTCGGGCGATGCCACTAAGATGAAGCGCTACATGACGCCGGCTTTCATTACTGAGTACAACTTTAATCAGCTCAGCGCCGAGAACCGTAAGTATACGTATCCGGCAAGTTACCGAGTTGTGAGCAATACCAAGTCGGGCGATGCTGGTTACGTGGTTCAGGTGAATGTTCTGAATAAGTACAAGAACACTGAGACCAATGCCACCGATCAGTACACCACAACCTATACCTATACCGTGGTCTATGTAGCATCGAGTGGCCGCTGGCTGATTAATACCGAAAAGAGCAGTTAATGAAAACGGCGCCAAAAATCATTTGCGTCGGGGCTGGAATGCAGGATGTATTTCTTATTGGCAAGTCACTAACGGCTAAACGCGATGTTCGTACCAAGGCCACCGTTGAGCAATTTCCGCTTGGCTCCAAGATTGAGATTGATCAAGTATTTCATAGTACTGGCGGGGACGCGACCAATGCAGCCGTGACTTTTGCTCGCCAGGGGCTCAATGTAAGTTTCATTGGCAAAGTCGGTGACGACACAGCTGGTCAAGAAGTGGTGCGCGTGCTGCAGCAAGAGGGTATTAGTACAAGCAACATTGTGGTCGACAAAAAACTCGGTACCGGCTATTCAACCATCATGGTAGCGCCCAGTGGTGAGCGAGTTGTTTTAGTGTATCGCGGGGCTTCTCACGAACTCTCAGCCAAAGAAGTTAATTGGGACGGCGTAAAGGGCGACTGGCTGTACATTACTTCGCATGGTGGGAACTTTGATATCATCAGACAATTTGTTAGGCAGGCCAAGACACGCAGCATGAAGGTGGCTTTTGCGCCCGGCAAACTTGAGCTGGCTAAGCCCAGGAAGGTAAAAGCTTTGCTGCCAGGCATCGACATTCTACTCGGAAATGCCGAAGAGATGCAGCAATTATTTGGTATTCACAACACCAAGGAACTCATGCTTAATACTATTGGCGCCTGCCATTATCTAGTTGTGACTGACGGTCCAAGCGGCGTATACGTCAGCGACAGCGATAAGATCTATCAAGCTAACATCTATCAAAAGGTGAAGGTAGTCGATAGACTTGGGGCCGGCGATGCATTTGGGTCGGGTTTTGTGTCGGTAATTGCCCAGGGTGGTAGTGTGGCTGAGGCCGTAACCTTTGCTAGTGCCAACGCTACCTCGGTAGTACAGCACTATGGCGCCAAGACCGGCATCTTAAGGCCTCAAAAGCTCAAACCTATCAGCTTGAATACCGTTAGTTTGTGAGGCGTAGTTGAGTAACCTTGCAGATTACCTCCAGGCACAAGAACCGTTATTCTCGCAAGGTCTTGAAGAACTCGAGCTGCGCAGTGGTCACATAGCCGCCGATGTGCAGCTTGTTGCTGAACTTGCTACTAAGTCTGCAGCGTTTGTTAGTGAATTGGGGCTCGATAATCAGTCGTCGGCCTCAGATATTTACACGGCCTTGCTGCAGCGATCGGCTAAGGATAATGAGAAGATAGCAAAACTGGTTGGCGCGTCTGATGCCATTACCTTGAGCGAGCTTATTCCGCGACTGGTCGATCTTGTCAAAGCTGCCAACTTTCCTAAAGCTTGTTACTCGCTTAAAGAATCGGTGGCTCAAGGTATGATTAAGGCCAATCCACCCAAAGAGATTATGCAGCGACTAGGCTACGATTCTGTCGATACCTTGCT
>CAYPFI010000048.1:0-5362 GCA_964410005.1 uncultured Candidatus Saccharibacteria bacterium
CATTTGAACACTATCCAGAACTGACTGACGACAAAGGCGTTGCTCGCGGCCTCGAATATAATCGTGGTCCAAACATCGCCTGGTTTAAAGACCCAGCTGGCAACATACTGTCTGTGCTACAAGATAAGTAAGTCTTGAGTAAAGCCCCCCAATCTGTTACTATATATCAGTTATTCCTCTACATGGTCCCATCGTCTAGGGGTTAGGACACCAGGTTTTCATCCTGGCAACGCGGGTTCGAATCCCGCTGGGATCACCATATTTTATGCCTTTGCAAAGCCTTTATTTTTATAATTAAAAATTCAGTTTAGAGCCTAATTTGTTGAAGTAGTATTGACTTTCATTCATTTTTATAGTATATTCTTATCTATCCGATCTCTGATTACCCGACCGAGGAGCACCTCAGCCATGTCCATCTCTATTGACCAGCTCATTGCCACCTTCAACAAGGAAGGGCAGCTGCCCAACCCCAAGCCCGCGATCGACATCATCGCTCCCAGGTACTTCGCGGCACCGGAGCCGTCGGCCGTCGAAAACCCTGATGGCTGGGCGTGGGTGGAGCTTGCCAAGCTCAACCACCAGCGCAACTGCGAAATCATCATGTTGCTGATGATCTACAAGCGGCATGTCGATGCGGTGGCTGCCCGCGAGCTTGGTGATCCGGCCATGAACTGGAACCGACAGATGGTGGCCGCCGCACTCTTCGCAAAGCAGCAGGACCGGGTCGTCGCTTCGCCGACGTACTCGGACGAGACCTGGGACGGCATGATCTCCACCATTCCCGACGTCGAGTTCCACATCGGAGAGATCCGGTCTGCCATCCGTGAGTGCGGAAGCGCCTACGGCATGCTGGAGGTCCCTGACGTGGGGCCTCCACGCCTGCGTTAGGTGCCACAAGCACCCACTCATGGTTCACCCGTTCGTCCCTGTGCGCGATCCGCTCGCCTGCAGGGGTGGGCGGGTTTCGCACTTAAAAGGGTTCTACTACGCGCTGGTAGTAGTTACAAGCTCATCTCCAGATAAAACTCCATACCAGGATAGTAGCTCTCTCTTGATTTGGTTCCAATTCGTAACCTCGTAGTTAACCAGTATTTTATGCCTTTAGAACAGAGATTTGAATTCAATATCTTCCATAGGTAGTTTGCCGCTTAGTCGTAGCATATCGATGGCGACTCGTTCTTTTATCGCTTGTTCACGCTCACTGGCGCCAGGTTCGGGCTGCAGAGATGGTCCAGCATTAACCTCGATAATCCACGGGCGCATGTTCGCGTCGACCAGAATATCATATCCGAGCAACATACACTGCTCATCAAAAGTAATATGGGCATTGCGTTGCTGCAATTGCAGTACTGGTTCACGAACTGCCAGGAGCGATTTAGTTACTAGTGTATTAATCCCCGCAAAGAGCTGATCATCGTCGTGACCATCATGTTTGAGTCGTTGGCGATAATCCAGGTGGGTAGTGCGCTGCTCCCGAAGCTCAGCTGAGGTATCGTGGCGCAAGACGCCGGGATTTGTTAGGTGAATAAAGAGGTTGTCGAGAGAGTTTCGGTCGGCAGTAAATGGCTGCGTGGCTAGTTTAGTTAGGCCATCCGGGAACACCCAGGCTTGCAGCGGATCGAGCGAAGTTACTGCCACATACACCCGCAGCGTATATTTGTAACCATCCAATAGATGAGGATTTGCGATGTATTCCTGTAGGATTATATTCGGTTTGGGTTCGACCACACTAATATCAGTTATCAGATAAATCCCTTCGCCACGTGCCCCATTACTTGGCTTGGATATCCAGATAGTGTCCGATTCGGCCTCGGCCACCTTGCGCCATGCATCAAAATCTTCCGGAAATACAAAAGTCCGCGGTGTAATGCCGAGCCCCTCGACTATTTTGGCAAAGCGGCTCTTAATCGCTAAGTAAAAATCCAAACCAGGAATGGTTTGTGTGCTGGCTGCTTGTAGGTCTTCTGGACGCAACTGCATTAATTTAACTGGAAAACACTGGCCATTTGGTTGGAGAGGTATAGGTAGTTGCCACTACCATACGAGTGGTCGTTGAGTGTTAAGCTAATCGAAGTTGGTGCCGTAGTAACTGTGATCATCCGTGAAACATTAAACGACTGAGCTAACTCGCCAAAGCTGTCGGTTGCTGCTCCAGTCCCATAGAGTGCGAGAGGATCTGGCGCCATGTTAGTATATCCGCCACCATTTACACTTTGTTTTAAGGTCATGTCAAAAGCCAGGTAGGCCACATCACCCTCCTGGATTGGTTTTTCTACGAAGCCCGAAGCAGTGAATACATAGGTGCCGGCTGCTGAAAACGTTATGCTATTACCATTAAAGGTAATATTTGAACCATGCTGGGCAGCTTGGTTTGCAAAGCCGAGTAGCCAATGAGCACCTTGTGGAATCAGCTCTGGTGAACCATTCGTATAGTATGAAGCATAATTGCTCGACATCGTTCCGACTGCGCCATTGGCTCCATTTGTGCCATTAGTCCCGTTTGTTCCGGCAGTTCCATTAACCCCATTGGTACCATTGACGCCATTGGTGCCGGCAGCTCCGGTAGCGCCGAGAACTCCTTGTGCACCAGGTAGCCCCATAAGACCTTGAAGACCGAGACCACCGGCGGCACCTTGCGCGCTGTCAGTTCCATTCGTTCCATTGGTACCGGCTGCTCCGGTTTTGCCAATAATAGCCGCGCTTCTGGCATTTACTTGGTGGGCCGAAATAAAGAATGATATCCCCGCCAAAATAATAAGTGCCAGTATGAGCTGAACAATCAATTCGCGTCTGGTCACCGTTGTATTTAAACCGCGTCCAATTTCTGACATAATATCTCACACGGTTATTTGATGAAGCTTATGCTAAATATAGAGCAGTTTCTCTCCTTTGTAAAGCTATTGGCTTAGATATGTAGGTTCTACACTCTCTTGACTTGAGTCCTGCAACCCCGTAGCGTGGTAACCATGATTCGACGAACAAAAAATACTATTAAGGACCATCTGTTTCGCCACGAAAGTGCGGTTAAGGTGGCGTCTAAAATCCGTAAACCGGCGAGCCTATTAAAGGCGCATGATGTTGCTGGCGCACGTGATTACATCAGTCATTTCTGGGTGAATCTAGAGCGCTATCATCCGCATGATGATGCCACGTTACTTGGTTTGCCAAATCCGTACCTGGTGCCAGCACATGATCCTAAAAGTAACTTCAATTTTGATGAGATGTATTATTGGGATAGCTATTTCATGGTGCAAGGAATGCTCTCTGATCCTACAAAAAAAGAACTCGTTATGGGGATTCTAGAAAACTTATTTACGCTTTTAGAGCGCTTTAAAGTTGTGCCAAATGCTTCCCGCACTTATCTCATGGGGCGCAGTCAGCCACCACTTCTAACAAGTTTTATATTTGATGTCTATGATGCCTATGGTCTCGATAAACGATGGCTCGAGCAGGCAATTGACTACGCTAAAACCGAATATGAAGGTGTCTGGATGGGGACAAGAAAGCCACATGATCACCAGGTGCATAAGGGCTTGTCTCGCTATTATGACATCAATGTATTACATGACTTAGCCGAAGCTGAGAGCGGCTGGGATATGACCAATCGGTTTGAAAGAAAGTGCCTTAATTTCTTACCAGTCGACCTCAACGCATATTTATATAAGTATGAATCAGACTTTGCTCGTGCAGCTCATATTCTAGGTGAATTTGATGAGCAGGTCACCTGGGAAGAAAAAGCTAAAACACGTCAAGAGACCATGAATGATTTAATGTGGAGTAAACTCAGAGGTTTGTATTTTGATTACAACTATCAAAAGCAAAAGAAGGGGACGGTTGCTTCACTGGCTAGCTACGTGCCGCTCTGGGCCGGTATGGTCAGCGACGAACAGGCTGCAGCGCTCGTAAAGAATTTACGCCGCTTTGAGGCTCGTGGTGGACTTGTTACTACCGATGTTCAGCCGCTCAAAACTGCTTTGCCACAAAAAACACCAATTCAGTGGGCGTATCCCAATGGCTGGGCACCCCTCCATTTCTTTGCAATACAGGGACTCAAACGATACGGCTATGAAGATCAAGCCAAACGCATCGCATACAGATGGCTTAAAACGAATCTCAACTGGTTCAATCAGCACGGCGTATTCCTAGAAAAATATAACGTGGTTAAGCCGACTCATCATCCAGTGGAGGGGGTCTATCCAAGTCAGTCAGGCTTTGGCTGGACCAATGCTATTTTTGAACGTCTCTGCCAAGATTACATCGACAGCAAAGAGTAAGCCCATTTTTGCTTAAAACCACAAGCATCTTCCTGTATAATGGCCAGAGAAGAGAGTAACCCGCAGTCCATGAATAATACCACCCCCAAGCCTCATACTCCGGCAACCCAGCTGTACATGCGCGTAGCAGTGGTATTAGCTGTGCTTACGAGTATTGGTTTTACGTGGCTCGTACTGGCAGCTGGCGCCCTAAAGCTCAATATTGTGAATATGCTTGTTCAGGTGCTCGTGGTGGCCATTATTGCCACACTGCTCTGGATCGTGATCCGTCGCTTCCGCCGCACGCGTCAGGAGCTACAGGTCGCCCGAGCCAATGCCGAGGATGAGGCAGTATTGCTGCGCAAACGTTCGGCCTTTATTTATGAAGCCAGTAGCAAGTTAAGCGCCAAACTAGCTAACTTTGAAGAAGCAATCTCTGGGCTCGACGCGAATGATAAAAATGCTGGTCCGCTCAAGAATAAGACGGCTGAACTTCGTGAGCTTTTGAATAAGCTCGATACTATTGGTAAGCTTGAGGCTAATATGGCGCTGACTAGTAGTACCCGGGTTGATGCCGCCAAGTTGCTCGATGAAGTTGCCGTGAGCTACCAAGATAAGTTCCTGGCACTGGGCGCTAGTTTGCAGCTTTCTGGCCCAGAAAGCGTTATTGTCAGCGGTGACCAAGAGATGCTCAAGCAGGTGTTTATTGCCATCATCGATAACGCTGCTAAATTTGTGCCACAGAACACTGGTCTGCTCGACATCGAATGCCAAGTGCGTCGTCATAAGATGATCATCACCTTTACTGATAACGGCCCAGGTGTCGAGGCTAGCAAACTGCCTGAGCTCTTCCAGCCATTCTCGCGTACCGATGGCGTTATGGCATTTAATCGCCAAGGCCAAGGCCTCAGCCTGTACATTAGTCGACTATGCGTAGAGATCATGGGCGGTGGCATTGACCTACAATCTAGCGTTGGCAGCGGCACAACGGTGACCGTAATCTTGCCAACTAAGAAAGCTCAATAGCTAAAACTCCACTTGGCGAGCAAACGTTGTTCTTGTTACAATAGAAGGAGACAAACGTAAATCGGAGCTTTTAGTGAGCAGAG
>CAYPFI010000049.1:0-5314 GCA_964410005.1 uncultured Candidatus Saccharibacteria bacterium
TAAATTGCTCTAACAAAAGCCGCCCGAAAGGGCGGTTTTTGTTTTGTGCTGCGCAGGACAAAACCAAATATAACCCCAGATCCTAGACCCTTAAAAGCGTTTTTCTCGTTTTTGCCACTTTGTTGCAATAATACTACCTTTTCGACACTAAGTAGCAAAAAGCAGGAATGGTATATTTTTAGGTGTGAACCCCAAAGCCGCAGTTTAAAAGTAATGACATACTTATATTTATATGTTACAATTACTTCATGAAAATTAGCATTATTACGCTATTCCCTAATATGTTTGCGCCGCTCGATGAAAGCATGATCTGGAAAGCCAAAGATCGTAATCTGGTTGAAATCGAACTTATCGATTTGCGCCAGTTTGGCCTAGGCCCTCGCCGCACCGTCGATGACACACCATATGGCGGGGGAGATGGCATGTTGCTCAAGCCTGAGCCTGTTGTTGCTGCCATCGAGAAAGCCAAGGAGACTAACCTTGATGCTAAAGTATTTCTCATGACTCCTCAAGGTAAGCGCTATGACCAAGCTGCGGCGCAAGAACTATCGACTGAATCAGGGCTTATTCTCGTCTGTGGCCATTACGAGGGATTTGACGAGCGCATTGTCGATTACGTTGACGGCGAACTTAGTGTTGGTGATTATGTGTTGACCGGTGGCGAGCTGCCAGCCATGACCATCGTTGATTCTGTCGTGCGCCTCATTCCTGGTGTGCTCGGCGGTGAGCAAAGTGCCCATATTGAGTCATTTACCAATCCAAATCGTGTTGAATACCCTCAGTATACTCGTCCAGTAGAATTCCGCGGCGCCGAAGTACCAGAAGTGCTACGCAACGGCAATCATGCTCAGATCGATATGTGGCGCGACGAGCAAAGTCTTGCGAAGACTCAGCAAAACCGTCCCGATCTCATTAGTTAGTTTTCGAAGAAGCTCCAGAGTTGTTGGCTCATGGTCTTGAAGGTAGTCGGGGCTTGAGCAGGGTAACTCCATGGACCACTCATGATAGTCACCACATAGTCGGTCTTTGGACCGTAAACGATGCCAGCATCGTGCATGTAGCCATAGAGATCACCTGTCTTGTGGGCAATAGTTGTTCCGCTCGGTAAACCTTGTGGTAAGCGATTATTAATTTCTTGATTCTTAAGAAGCCCTAAGAATGCGGCGTTGGTTTTTTCATCGAGCAGCTTACCGGCGTATAATCTGGCAAGCAGGAGGGACACATCGTTGCTACTGGTGTGTGGTAGGTCATCGAGACTGGTGCCATTATAGCCCTGATTATGGAGATCGGTATCTTGCTTGCCCCAGCCAACAAGATCACCAAGTTGGGCGCCACAGGAATTATCGCTCACCACAATCATTGGTTCCAGACATTGAGCGATGGTCTTGCCGCGTGGCAGTTTCTTGCTTAGGCTTAACGTGCCAGCGTCAACTTGGCGATAGATTTGATTGGCCACAAACAATTTATAAAGACTAGCGCTGGTAATACTGGTGCTTCCGCCGCTATCGGCCAGGGCGCCGGTCTTAAGATCACGCACGCTAATGTACGCCGGCGACGGAGATGCTTTAGCGAGACCATCGATGAGTGTCTTAACCTTCAGTGAATCGGCTACACTCTCTTTGGACTTAGATTTGGCAATGGTCACACTCGGAATGTCAGAGTTGTCGGGGCTAACGGCCCTTAAGTTGCTATTACTTATCTGCTTCATAGCAAAACTACTCCCGGTTAGTAATAGTGGGATGCCGACGATAATAGCCAGCAGGGCAACAGCATGCTGGCCAATCAGGCGCTTAAATTCAGAAGCGAAGCCATTTGAGGTGGGTTGCTGCCTGGTTACACGAGCAACTTCGGTGCGGATGGGCGGCGCTGCAATAACTGGACGCACAACAGGACGCGGAGGCGTAACCACCCTTCGCGTTCCAATGGAATCAAACTGTCTTCGTCGATTATCCATAAGCAGTATCTTAAGTATACTACACCTGGTAATTTGGGCAAAAATCCGCTATAATCTATTTCGCACTGGGGATTAGCCAAGCGGTAAGGCACCGGGTTCTGGTCCCGTGATCGGGGGTTCGAATCCCTCATCCCCAGCCAATTTAGACATTCAATTTTTGATCTGTGAAAAGTTTGGTTATTTGCACTATATTCCAACATATATTCCTCCTGTCAAATCTACATCTGTAAGAAAAGTTCGAATCCCTTCACCCCTATTCTTGACCGCGCTATCTGTTATAATTATTCTATGAAATCTGTAGGTGTAATTGGCGGACTTGGTCCTGAAACTACAGCCGAGTTTTACTTGGAAGTTATTTTTCAGTGTCAAAAAATTAATCATGAGCAACGTCCTTCTATAGTTATTGGTAGCGTCCCGCTTTTGTTTGAAATCGAGAGAGACCTTATTGCCTCAAACACCGGCAAAGAACGGTATATCCCTTTTCTTGTTGAGGAAGCCAGACGTCTTGAAAAAGCTGGAGTCGACTTTTTAGTCATGCCGTGTAATTCACTCCATGTATTCATCGATGAAATCCGTGGAGCCGTTAGTATACCGGTACTTAGCATTGTTGAAGAGACAATTAATTACCTGAAAAGCATGAACTATAACAAAGTTGGATTGATCTCGACTTCCGCAACAATTGCTAATAATGTGTACGAAACAAAATTCAGTGAGAGTGGTATTAGCTACGTAGCGCCCAATGACTTGCAGCGCGCCAAGATGGACAAAATAATTCAACGACTGATTGAAGGTCGTCATCTTAATGATGACCGAAAGTTAATACTAGAAACAGTAGATGACCTTGCTACGCAGGCAGTAGACTGCGTGGCCCTCGCCTGTACGGACCTGCAATTACTCGTACCTAGCGGCGCTAAAGTACCCATTTTCGATACCATGAAGGTTTTAGCTGAGGCTACTGTTCGCACGATTCTCTCCTAAAAGTTCACGAATTTCCTCAATATCGACAATCGGATCATCTTTCTGAATTGAAAAAGTTATATTAAGGAACTCGAGCCCCAGCCATGTACTTTTGAATCTGTTGATGTTGAGGTGGCCATACGAGACGTTAGAACCTGCTCTCGATATGCTATCATTATTTTATGACTGAGAAAGAAACTCCCGAATCAAAAGAACCAGTTACGTTACGTGAAGTGCCTGAGCTGCGTGAAATTCAAGTTCGTGACAATATAGTCTTACGGCAACTTAAAGCCGAAGATGGGCCCAGGATAGTAGAAATTTTAGATGCTGATCCAACTATTCGCGATCGAGTGTCAGTGGCGGCAAAGATACATACTCCAGAAGATGTAGCGCTAGAAGTCCTGAATTACCAAGGTGACCCACACTTAATTCGTTATGCGCTTACTGAAGGCGATGAGGTTATTGGTCTTATGTCGTTATGGCGGGACGTTGATAGTCCATTCGATGCCCCGGACAACCCCGATGATTATGGGTTTGGGTACTTTATTGATCCGGCAGCTCGAGGTAAAGGCATAGTCACCGATGCTCTTGGGAACTTGCTAGAGACGGCTGATACGGCCCTTAACCCACGACAGTTTATAGCATATTGCGAAGATGATAATACGGATAGTATTTCTGTGCTGAGGAAGATTGGGTTTGAGCCAACGGATACTATACTCACAGAAGAAAATAGTGGCTGGACTGAGCGTAAATACGTAAAGGAGTCTAATTAGGTTCTAAGACGGTTCAGTGCGCCCAGCCAATATGGTTATGCTTATAAAATCCTCATATAAACGACGAACCGCTCCACACAGGGAGCAGTTCTTGTCGCTCTCCGCGTGAAGCGGGAAGGGGGCGGTGCGATCTACCGGTAACCGGCGATCTTCAGCGCATCGATGAGCGTGCGCTGCATGTCGTGACCGCTCTCGTCGCGCGGCCTCTTGTAGGGACCAGCGCGGAGCGTGAGGTGGGCTCGGTTGATTCCGAGCGTCCTCGTCGTCACGGTGGGGCTGAAGAGATCCACGATCTCGACGTTGTCGCCGATGTTGGGCAGGGCGATGGCTGGGAATTCCTCCCCTGCCTGGTAGATCTTGCTGAGAACGGGTGTGACCCCGCTCTCATCTTCGTCGACATAGAACCCCATGTCGACCTGAACTGGGAACTCGAACACTGCCATGGCTTTCCTCCTGAGAAAGCTAGAAACGGACTGTGAAACAATATACTACCTTTCTGATAATATGTCAAGCATAAAACTAAGTTCACTAACTCTGATAATACACATTTCAAATAAAACCAAAAAAATTTGTGCGTAACGTGTAATACGAGATCATGCTCAGCTAGCAAAGGTACCCCCCCGTCCGGCTTTCGCTTCTCATTCACCGCTGCGCGTGTTGCGGCTGGCGTCTCGGGCACTAAACTATATAGGGAAGACCTAGGGGGCAACCTGTATAACAAGAGTAGAGTTAACAAGTCGGTGTTTAACATCGGCGATAATGCCCAGCCAATGTGCATTAGAACTTATTATACTATTGACAAAATAACATAACTATGCTAATATGTTGCAGTTATCTTCTTCGGATGGTAACGATCTTCAAATAAGGTGTTGGGTAGCCCCGACGATCAATCTGCGCTCCGAGAGCAATGATGCTTGTATTCCTGTCAGTAGTCTCCGCAAGTGTTTATATCTAGCCCCCGGTTGCAACGATTGTCGTCGTTTCGACAGTTTCCCTATGGTTCGCAAGAGCCAGAAGGACAAGCGGATAACGGGCAAAGACCAGCACCCAGGTGTAAACGTACGTCAGTCTCGGATTAGATGCATGCAGGGGCTTCGGCCTAAGATGCAATGATCTGTCGTGACCTGGATACGTGCTGGTTAACTTTTTCTCTGATGGCCTACAAACCTAAGGAGAAGAAGTGCAACAACGAACAGCAAACATCATCCTCATCCCCGGTGACCTAGAGAGTGCTTACCAAATGGCGTGGGTCCTCACCGAGATGTTCAGCAACATGGGCATCTCGGGCAAAGCCCACGCTTACTACGAAGATTGGTACATCGATGAAGCCGTCAAAGACATCGTCGGCATCGAGTACGGAGTCCAAGTGGTGGTCAACGGACTGTCTCCCCAAATGTGGCGCGGCTTCCTAGAAGCCGTGTCTCAGCCGATAGGGGACTTCGACAGCGTCGTGGTGAGGGAGAAGTAGTAACACCTGTATGGTACTGTACGTTCTCGGGCTTCGGCTCGCGGGCGGACAGTGCCTACTCCCTCCATAAGTGTGTACTTGTGCTGATGAGTCCGAAAGGACGAAAGGGAGTTTAAGATAATCTATATGGGAGAGCTTTTTGGTGGGGCATCATTGAAGTTC
>CAYPFI010000050.1:0-5288 GCA_964410005.1 uncultured Candidatus Saccharibacteria bacterium
TCGCTAATATCGTCTTGATCAGCTAGGTTGAGTGCAAAGAGTTTATCCAGTTCTACTAAGATTCCAATGAAGTGCACCCAGTGCTGTTTTGAAACGCCGGGGGTTGCATCAACCATACCGCTTAATATGCTCAGGGCTTTTGGTGTGGCTAGATCGTCTGCTAGGGCCGCTTTAATGTCGGCAATACCCTGGTCGAGCTTCTCTGATGGGTAAGCATCATTATTCATGTTGCGTGTATCGTGTTGCAAACTTGCCCAGCCGTAGAGCTCACTAAGCCTGGTTTGGGCAGCCCGCAGCCCAGCAAAGGTAAAGTTGAGCTCAGATCGATAGTGGGCCTGGAGCATGAGTAGACGGAAAGCTAGCGGCGAATAGCCCTTCTCGGTAAGCTCCGCCAGCGTATAGAAGTTACCGAGGCTTTTACTCATTTTGGTTCCATCAACATGAAGATGCATGAGATGCATCCAGTAATGTGATAGTGGAGCCCCGTCATGAGCGGCTTCGCTCTGAGCCATTTCATTGACGTGGTGGGTACCAAGGTTATCAATACCGCCTGTATGAATATCAATGGTATCGCCTAAAGATTGCTCAATAATGGCCGAGCATTCTAGGTGCCAGCCTGGGAAGCCCTCGCCCCAAGGACTTTTCCAGTGCATCTGATGATCAGCAAAATGACCAACGGTAAAGAACCAAACAGCGAAGTCCTGGGGGTTACGCTTGCTGGTCTCGGTTACGACTTCGTCGCGGACGCCAACTTGCTTGTCAGCGAGTTTTTGGCCGGTTAGGATACCATAATCTGGGAGCTTAGTGACATCAAAGTAGATAGCTTCTTTTGTTATGTAAGCATACTCTTTGTCGAGTAGCTGCTTGATCATCTTTTGCTGAGATTCAATGGCGTCAGTCGCGCGGATGAGCGCAGTAGCATCAATAACATTGACTTCCTTCATATCCGATACAAAGGCATCAAGATAGAATTGGGCTACATCCCAAACGGATTTGCCATCTTTTTTTGCACCTTTTTCGAGCTTGTCTTCGCCTTCATCGGCATCACTTACGAGATGACCGACATCGGTTACATTCATGGTGTGATTGACGGCAAGCCCTTGGCTAAGCAACGTACGCTTAAGGGTGTCATCAAAGATAAACTTGCGCAAATTGCCAATGTGCATGTAGTCGTAAACTGTAGGACCACAGGTATAAAGTGTTACTTCACCGGCTTTGATTGGTTCAAAGTCCTGAACGGTGCGCCCTAAGCTGTTGTATAGACGAATCATGCGATCTCCTTTATATCTTCTTCGGGCTTTCCTATTACTTCAAATGCATCTTTAAACTTTGCTACGGCTGCTTCCATGTCAGTACCTTCGGCGCGGAATGCGGCTGCTCTGTCATGACCACCGCCGTCAAAAGCCTTGGCAAGCTCACCGGCAATTGGTCGCTTAGCACGCATTGAGCACTTAATCTTGGTCTTGTAGTGCTTAAAGACGGCTGCAACCTCAACCCCTTTAACCCATTGCATCTCCCAGATAATAAGATCACAAGGGTCATGAATATCAATGTAATCATTCATGGTTTCAGCATCAATGGTTGCAATTGCTAAGCGTCCATCAAACGCATATTCAACCGTAGTAAGCAGCTTGGCTTTGAGGGTAAGGAGCTCGGGCGTGAGCGCGTTGGCCTCACGTTTACGTGTATTCATCTCCGAGAGATTGGCACCAGCCTTAACACAAGAGGCCAGAGCAGCAACCGTTCCGTATCCGGTCATAGCAATGGTTAGATTGAGTGAATCGCTGATAATTGCCGCAGCTAGTTTAGTAGCGGCTCGTTCGTTGATGGGCCACCCAAGTGCTTCAGCAAGTTGCACGATTTGCTCACCGGTACTGGCAGCCTCAGGATCAATAAGCTCATGGGTCACAAAACCCAGTTCGCTACGGCTTTTGTG
This sequence comes from uncultured Candidatus Saccharibacteria bacterium, assembly GCA_964410005.1. Classification (GTDB taxonomy): domain Bacteria; phylum Patescibacteriota; class Saccharimonadia; order UBA4664; family CAYXHD01; genus CAYXHD01. Next base: position 1,937 of record CAYPFI010000050.1, read on the forward strand.
GTGATCGATGACAATAGCCGGCTGCCTTGATAGCTCAGCCCCGTGCTTTTCGAGCGTATTGACGAGCAGGTTGGGGCTGGCGGTATCAACAAGAATTGTTAGATCAAAGGCTTTGGGAAAGGCCTGACTTACACGATCCCAGCCCTCATTAAGTCGTAAGTATGGCTCTGATGGTTTATAGCTAAACATAACGGGTTTTTTGCCAAGGTCACCAAGTATTTCTTCAAGTCCTAAGGCCGATCCCATGCTATCGCCATCTGGATTATCGGGCTGCAGGATAAGAATAGTCTCTGCATTATTAACTAATTCTTTAATATCCTCTAACTTACTCAAAATGCTTGCCTCCCGGTTAGTGCCCGCCCCAATGTTACTTGATCAGCGTATTCAAGGTCACCGCCGACTGGTAATCCGCGCGCTAGACGCGTTACTTCAACGGGGCTTTCGGCTAGCAATCTCTTAATATACATGGCAGTAGCCTCACCTTCGGTACTGGGGTTGGTGGCTAGAATGATTTCCTTGGTCCCCTGGCTCTCAATGCGAGTCGTTAGGTCAGAAATATGCAACTTATCAGGCCCAATACCATCAAGTGGCGAAATAACACCGCCGAGTACGTGATAGAGGCCCTTGTAGTGACCAGTATTTTCAATGGCTACTACGTCGAGCGGCTCTTCTACGATGGCCAGTAGTGTTTTGTCTCGATTGTCATTGCTGCAGACTACACAAAGTGGTTCTTCGGCCAGGTTGTGGCATTGTTCACAATAAACTAACGCACCTTCTAGCGCTAAGAGTGCATTACCGATCCCATTAGCAACACCCTCCGGGTCGCGCAGTACAAAGAAGGTCAATCGTTCAGCACTGCGCGGCCCAACGCCTGGCAGCTTGGCAAATTGATCAATCAGATCTTGTACAACCCCCGGAAGCAAGCTCATGATTTAGAGACCCGGAATGCCTAGTCCGCCGGAAATTGCTTTCATCTTTTCAGCAGCTACTTGCTGACTCTGAGTAATGGCCTGGGTAACTGCTGATTCAATATTCTTTTCGAGCAGTTCGAGGTTGTCGATATCGAGCTTGTCACGATCGATGGTTACTGACTTAATCTTCTGTTCACCATTAATCTTAACGGTGACCGCACCAGCCTCGACTTCCATAGTCTCCTTGGCTAGTTGGCTTTGAATCTTCTTGAGCTCATAGAGCATCTTGGCTTTATCAAACATATGTATAACTCCGATTTATGTATCTATTTTAGCATTACAACAGGGTATAAAGCTATGCTATAATCGAGACATATTATGAAAAGCGTAACTAAGTTCATAAAAAAATATCACTATTTTGTAGCGGCTTTGTTGCTTCTTAGTATGCTCGTAATGGGTATCGGCAGCATGCGCGGTGATAGCGCCATCGTTGATGAAATTGCTCATATTCCAGCCGGTTACAGTTATGTTGCTAAGCAGGATTATCGACTCAACCCTGAGCATCCACCTCTTATGAAAGACCTCTCTGGCGTTGCCCTGCTGCCACTTAATCCTCGCTTTCCTGAGGATACTCAGGCTTGGACGAAGGATGTAAATGGTCAATGGGAATCAGGTTGGCACTTCCTCTATCATGATGGCAATAATGCTGATGCAATTCTCTTCTGGGCTCGACTACCTATCCTGCTTTTTGCCATCGCCTTTGGAGCAGTCCTCTATGTTATTTCCCACCGACTTCTTGGGACCGCTGCGGCACTCGTCGTATTGGCGCTTTATAGTTTTGATCCTAATATTCTTGCTCATGCTCGCTTTGTGACCACCGATGTTGGTGCTGCTGCCACGATGTTTGTTGCTATTACGAGCTTCTATTTCTGGCTGCGCCGACCAACCTGGAAGCGCCTTGCACTTGCTACCTCTTTGTTTGCCCTGGCTCAAGTAACTAAATTCTCGGCCATCCTCCTAGCTCCATTCTTCCTTGGGCTTATTATCTGGGCGCTATTAACAAAACAGAATGGCAAGAAGTGGCAGGAGCTATGGAAAACCTATGCACTGGGCTACATAATTCTTGGTCTTGGATCAGTCATTCTTATCTGGCTATTTTACATTCCACATGTCTTGCATATGAGCAAGGAAGTCCAAGATGCACTCATCCGCGGCTCACTCACCAATGACATTCAGAAGCCTGTTGTGGGCCTCCTGACAGCCATGAACGGCAATGTAATCACTCGTGCACTTGCACAATACATTCTTGGCCTGGTTATGGTCTTTACGCGCGTCGCGGGCGGCAATACAACTTACTTCCTTGGCGAGGTTACTAACCAAAGCTTTAGATGGTACTTCCCGGTTACCTATCTGATCAAGACTCCTCTCCCGGTTCTTGTCGGTATCATTGCTTCATTGGGCTTGGGCATTTGGGGTCTTGCGCAGACCGGTCTGCGCAAGATATTTACGCGCTTTAGTGCCTATAGCCGCCGTCATGGACTCGAAGTTATTGGACTATTCTTTATCGGTTTCTATTCCTTTATTTCTATCACTGGCAACTTGAATCTTGGCATCCGCCACCTCATGCCTATTCTGCCATTCGTGTGCTTTGTGCTCGGGAGTGTGGCTACCCGACTAGTTCGACGATTCAAGAATCGCTATGTCACAGCTGGTGCAATTGCTCTGCTAGCCGCCTACATGGTGACGACAATCATTGCTTACCCAAGCTTTGTGTCTTACTTCAGCCCAATCATTGGCGGGGGTGGTAATGCCCAAAAATACGTTAGCGACTCAAGCGTCGATTGGGGCCAGGACTTTAAGCGATTACAAACGTACATTGAAGCACATCCAGAAATGGGCGTCGTCAACCTCGATTATTTCGGTGGTGCTGATCCTCGCTATTACATGTGCAACCGATTGTTTGATGAGAATGGTGACCTAATCCGCAGCGCCAAGGGTTATGACTGCACCGGCGCGCGTATTAAAGATTGGCATGCCAACTATGGTCTTCCGCACGGCTACCTGGCTCTGAGTGAAACGTATCTTGCGAACGATCGATGGGGCTCTAAGCTCCGCGGTGATCGCGGCTATGTCGATTTGTATAGCATGGAGCCTGTCGCCAAGATCGGCAACTCAATCTATATTTATAAACTGCCTTAGTACTTACTTGTAGCGACGAAGTAAGCGATTGAAGAGGATTTTGAGCAATTCAATGCCGGTATCAATGGTTACTTTAAGACTGGAATCGCCGGTAAGTCCATCTTCTTTTGGGTCATGCCAATCTGGAATATCCATGGTATCAATCGTGTACTTATGAACCCGAGCAATAGTTAAGAGCTCCATATCACAGCCCCAGCCAAGAATAGTCAGGCGAGGAAATACTACCTCGGCGACATCGGCTC
>CAYPFI010000051.1:0-5282 GCA_964410005.1 uncultured Candidatus Saccharibacteria bacterium
GCGCGCTATGTCCCCCATTCTTGATGGTATTAATAAATGACACGCCTTTTTCTTGCCAGGAGTCATCAATCGGACGCGCGAGGACTTGAATCCACATTTCGCCGCCCATTTCTTCGATCTTGGCTAGTACGGCGGTAATACCGGCGAGCGGGTCGACTTCAAAGCTCTGAAAGGTCTTAATAGGTAGAACATCAGGTTTAGTCAGATGGAGTTCGGTACCATAGACTACCCTATCGCCAAGCTCGATATGGGTGTAATCTTGCTCAACTTCACGGATGTGGACGGTTGGGTATTGGGCATAAATCTGGCCTTCAACAAAGTCCTTGAGGTGTTTTGGGGTCCAGACGTAGAACTTGATCTGATTACCAACCGAGGCAAACTCAAAGCTGATGTGCTCTTGGAGTACCCCTTCGCGCACCAGGTCTGATTTGGGCCTGAGAATACCATGAAGACTGGCGAACATCTGCTCGGCCGAGAGCTCTTTTTTATCATTATCCTTAGGTACTTCAATCAGGAGCAAGAGGTGCTCGGTGTCCTCTACCCAGGCTGTTTTACGGCGATTTTGCCAGATAAGATAACCCAAAATAGCAACAATAACCACCCATCCATACAATTTGAACAGGATGAGGCCTAGCAAGCCAAAGAGCGCGGTAAGTAGTTCCACCCTCGATTTCTCCTTATGCCTGTGGTTCTTTTAGTGTGTACGTAGCCTTAGCAACGCGTACAAACTGATTCTTCTCTTGGAGGTTGAGCACGATAGTAGTAGTTCGGACCTGGCGCTTAACGAGCACGCGCTTGATGATTTCATCTTTGTGTAGCGGTGCTTCGGTCTTTAAGACTTCGGCGATGATATCGGCAACAGTACCAGGGGTGTATCCCCACTCGGCCAGTGCGTAAATACCACGGCCAATGAGGATGAAGCGCTTGTCTTTAATAAGTTCGTTGTGAACAGCCTGGACGGTGACGTCGCGGCGGCGGAAGTTAGAATTCTTGATACGGTCGGCGATTTCGGTAAAGTGGAGGGGCTTGCCGTGGGCTGACAGCACCAGATAGGCTTTGTCGCGAATGCTCTTAGGATTGACCTGTGGCCAACTAAGGAGTCCCCAGTGCTTCTCGAGGTTTGCCAGGTGCTTGTTGACCTTGGCGAGACTACTCAGTTCATCGGTGTTGAGATCGAGATCGGTTAGCTTCTTGTGCAGATCACTCAGGCGAACTGGTTTTCCGAATTCGCGGACAGCCTGCGTAATAGCTTTAAGCAGCTCATGAACTTTTTTGGAATCATACTTACTAGAAAGTGCAAAGACGGCACGAGTGTTGTCATCTTCATTAACAACGAGCACATCAGGAGCCAGGCTGGCCAGGAACATTACGTACGCTTGGTCACCAAATTCTTTGGCGCCGAGTTTGGTGGCAACTTCGCTGGCTGGGGCCACCCCACCTTGGGCTTCGATGAGCTCTACGAGGGTTGTATTGGCGCTCTTCAGCTCAGTATGCTTGCTGGCTGAAAGCTTTTGCAGGGTTGATTTCTCGATTTGGCGAACGCGTTCACGAGTAATATCAAAGGTTTGGCCGATTTTTTCAAGAGTTTGGCGTTTAGCCAAATCAAAACCGAATCGCTTGGCAATAACCTGGCGATCACGATCGCGCTTTAAGTCAGCCAGAATGGCCTGGCTGGCAGCGCGGTAGTCAAATTTTGTCTGATTAGTCATGGATCCTCTTATCTGTATGATAGATTGTTTATATGCTTCAAATTATAAAACAAGTGATGTGTGGTGTCAACACTTTTATCCGAGAATTATCTTCTCGCTCGGCATTGCCCTTATGTTTATTATCCTACCATTATCGTGTATAAGTCAATAGCCTATTGTAGGGTCCCCGCCTGGCGACGGAGACCCATGTAGGGTGCAGCGCCGCCAGGCGGACTAGATCGACGTGATGAGGGCGCGACCCTCGGGGGTGAGCTTCCATTCTGCCTGGAGCAGGTCACCTTGGGTGTCGCCGATCTCGGTGATGATTCTCCTCCACTCCAGGTGGTAGAGAAAGTCGAAGGTGTACAGGTGGTCGATGTGCGGATGGTCGTTGGTGATCAGCCCGTTCAGTTGGTGTCCACTCCAGGACTGACCGAGCGACTCCAGGTCGACTCGCTTGATGTACGGGAGCAGGAATTTCGACCGGGCTCGCTTCTTGGCGGAGTAGTCCAGGATGGCCAGCGTCAGCCGCCAGATCCCGGCGATGATGCCAATGACGATCGTGAAACGCAGGAACTTGCGGTACATGGGCTCTCCCAGATGGGCTGGAGCGGATAGGACGATGATATTATATGTATAAATTTATAAAAAGTCAATCAGGTATAAAGGAATGCCCCGCTCACGAAGAGCGGTTCATCCCCATGGATGTGCCGCCCCGTAAACGGGGTTGGTGGGTCAGGCGGGTCGTACCTGCCGGTAGCCGTGGCGCCAGGCGATGATCTCCGGGTAGATCTTGGCGCCTCGGCTGTTGAGCTTGAAGCCGCCCTCGCTGATGGGCGTGATCCGAGAGTGGATGTTGGCCTCGCGGAAGAGGAAGAGCTTGACGCTCCACTCTGACTTGCTGAGCCTCTGGGCCATGTCGGCGGCCGTGATGACATCTCCGATCTTGTAGGTCTCGGCGATGTGCTGCATGTAGCGCAGGCGCGTACCTGAACGCATGACGAGCGCTAGCACGATGGCGATGGCGCTGAGCATGGCTGCCATTGCCGTGAGTGTGATCAGGACTTCGTCGAGTTTCATGAATCCCCCTGGATATTGAACTCTGTTGTCGGACACAGCCTATTCTACGGGTTTTGGAATAAATATTCCATATAATTATGCCAAATCGGTGCTGCACCCGTAATCCCATCCACTCCATTCCCCATTGGTGAGTTGTCATTATTCCCCACCCAGACAATGGTGACGGCATCTTTGCTGAAGCCAGCTGTCCAGTTATCACGGAAGTCATTGGTGGTACCAGTTTTTACGGCGGTGAACTGGCTGGTTTTTAAGGGTGAGTTGGGGCCAAAGATTTCTTTGCGTGTCTCATTATCGCTCAAAATGCTCGTCAGCATAGCAACAGATTCCTTAGTGGCTACTTGTTCAGTAGGTTGTTTGTACGGTACGGTGATATCTTTGCCGTAGCGATCGCTGACATGCAGGATTGCGCGTGGCGTGGATCGTACGCCGCCTCGAGAAAAGGTGCCATAAACGGCTGCCATATCAATCATTTTGACTTCCCCGCCGCCCAAGACGAGACTGGCGCCATAGCGTTCAGGCTGATTAAGGGTGGTAATACCGAGCTTGTGGGCCTGATCAAGGGCGGTTTGTAGTCCAACATACTGCATTACATGAACGGCGGGGATGTTGAGCGAGTTGGCTAGGGCCCGGCGCAGCGTGACTTTGCCACGGAATTTTAGATCATAGTTTTGTGGCTCATAAACCGGGCCGACGGTTTGAGGTATCCTCAGTGGCGCGTCATCAACTTCGGTCTTATCATTCCAGCCCTTTTGAAAGGCGGCTAGGTATACCAGTGGCTTAAAGCTTGAGCCTGGTTGACGCTGTGACGTCGTGACATTGACGCTACCAAACTGCGGGTTGTAGTAATCGGTACTACCCACCATTGCTAGAATATCACCGGTATCGGGCTTGGTAGAGATAAGCGCCCCATTACTTACACTGCGACTAGCCAGGTTGGTGACTTGCTCGCTAACGAGCTTCTGAGCCTGATCTTGCTTAGTTAGGTCAAGGGTTGTTTTAACCGTAAGGCCTCCATGGTCGACCAGGTCATCGCCATAAATGGTTCGTAGTTGATCGAGGATGTAGAAGACAAAGTGTGGCGCCTTAATGTCACGACTACGAGGTTGAATGGTGGGCTTTTCGGCTCTCGCCTCTTTAAGTTGATCGTCGTTGATATAATCGTTTTCGCGCATCTTGCCCAGGATGTAATCACGACGCTCAATGGCTGCTTCATAGTGTGTAATTGGGTCAAAACGACTTGGGCCTAGCGGTAGGCCTGCAAGCAGTGCCGACTCGCCGATGGTCAGCTCAGTGGCGGGCTTACCAAAGTATTGTTGCGAAGCCTGATCAATGCCATAGGCATTGCCTCCATAGTAGATACCATTAAGATACATGGTCATAATTTCTTGCTTGTTGTAGCGACGCTCCAGTTCAGTGGCCAATACCACCTCCTGGCCTTTACGCAGCAGGCTACGAGTTGGTTCGAGTACGGTGCTTTTAATAAGTTGTTGGGTAATCGTCGATCCACCCTCTTTAGTTGCACCGGCCGTAGCATTCTTATACAGGGCGCGACTCATTCCCCTCCAGGAGATGCCAGCGTGCTTATAAAAGTCAGGGTCTTCGGCCGATAGTGTCGCAAAGACCATTTTCTCGGGGATGGCATCGTAGCTCATAATCGTTCGACTCGAGGAATCACTACTTTGGTAAAGCTCTTTGTCGTTGCGATCGGTAATGGTGATTCCCGTAGTCTTGTTGTTGAGGAGCGTGTCAGGGCTCTCTAGATCCTTGCCATAGATGGTAATCGTTGTCGCATAGAAGATGCCAGCCGTGGCAATGGCAGCCACACCAAGGGCTAGCAGGCTAAAGACGATAATCTTGACAGCGTTGCGCAGTCGTAAATGTTTACCCAGGCCATTAGCGGCCCGCAAAACATCCTCAGCAACCGCTCGGAGATAGTCTTGAACATGCTTCATGCTAGCCTACTTTTTCTTCTTAGCAGGCGCCTTTTTCTTGGCGGGAGCTTTCTTTTTAACCGCAGTCTTTTTCTTAGTGAACTTCTTCTTGTCTGGTGCCGCAGCTAGGATAGCCTGGCATTCCTCGAGCGTCAGCTTATCGGGTTCTTTATCTTTTGGAATCTTAGCGTTCTTAGTGCCATCTGTGATGTAGGGGCCGTAACGACCGTTTAAGACGCTAATCCCCTCTTTTTCAAAGGTTTGGATGTGTTTGGCGGCGTCGGCGGCACGTTTTTCGGCAATGAATCGGCGCGCAGTAGCTTCATCAATGGTATGGGGATCTTCTGGCTTGATACTCACGTACATTTTGTCGACTTGAACGTACGGGCCAAAGCGGCCGAGGTTAGCCTTTATTTCTTCGCCAGTTTCGGTAGTTCCAACGATGCGTGGTAGCTGGAACATCTTGAGGGCCTGTTCAAGAGTGACATTATCTATAGTTGCACCAGTTGGCATGGGCGCAAACACCGGTTTAACTTCGTCGGTAGCTTCACCAATCTGCAACATAGGTCCAAAACGGCCAAAT
>CAYPFI010000052.1:0-5264 GCA_964410005.1 uncultured Candidatus Saccharibacteria bacterium
GCCAAGGGCTTATTTCGTTTTGTCCTCCACAGCACAAAACTAAAAGAGAGTTCCATACGTGCGAAGAGCCACCAAGACCACACCACTTAAAAGTAAAGGGAAACCTCGCATAACAAAAACCGCCCTTTCGGGCGGCTCATGTTAGCGCATCTACTTCTAGTAGCGAGCAAAGTGAGCAAAGGCCTTGTTAGCCTCGGCCATCTTATGGGTGTCTTCACGCTTCTTAATTGCGTCACCAGTGTTGTTGAAGGCATTCAACAGTTCTTCAGCGAGCAATACATCAAATGACTTACCACTCTTGTTACGAGCTGAGGTGAGGATCCAAGTCAGGGCCAGGTGAATCTTACGATCACCCTTTACTTCGATTGGCACCTGGTAAGTAGTACCGCCAATACGGCGAGCCTTGACCTGCACCAATGGAGCTACATTCTTAACAGCAGCTTCAAACACCGTTATTGGGTCTTGCTTACTCTTAGTCTCAATCTGTTCCATAGCCGAGTACATCAGGCTCTCAGCCAGGCGCTTCTTGCCGTCTTTCATGATCTTGTTGATCATTTTGCTGAGCAGTACGTTGTTATAACGTACATCTGGCTCAATTTGACGACGGAACGATTTAGTCTTTTTACGTGGCATGCTTCACTCCTTTCAAGAGTTACTGCTGAGCTTTCCTCAGCTTGCTTAATTGATTACTTCTTTTCCTTCTTGGCACCGTATTTACTGCGACCCTGTTTGCGGTTAGCGGCACCGGCGGTATCGAGCGCACCACGAACGATGTGGTAACGTACACCACCGAGATCCTTGACGCGACCACCGCGGATAAGGACAACACTATGCTCTTGGAGGTTATGGCCAATACCTGGGATGTAAGCGGTAACTTCCATGCCATTAGTCAGGCGCACACGAGCAACTTTACGCAAAGCCGAGTTTGGCTTACGAGGGGTTTGGGTAAATACTTTCACACAGACACCACGCTTAAGCGGTGAATTTAGTGAGTTGGTACGGCCCTTCAGCGCGTTGAGCGACTTACCCAAAGCTGGGGTCGTGCTCTTGCGCTTAAAGGTTTTACGAGGTTTTCGGATGAGTTGGTTGATTGTAGGCATATGATCTCTATTTAAGCAGATTGTTCTGCGTTAGTCAATTCTTCTTCTGCTTGGACCGTTTCGCCCAACACCTCTGGAACGACGACGGGCTTAGGATCGTCCTCACTGAGGAAGTCCTTTACACGGTCACCGAAGCCGGTACCGACAGGAATGAGACGACCGATGATGACGTTTTCCTTGAGGCCACGCAGGTGATCGAGCTTACCGCGGATGGCGGCGGCGATCAGTACACGAGTAGTGTCCTGGAAGGATGCAGCACTTAGGAACGAGTCGCTTGAGGTCGAAATCTTAGTCACACCCAGCAGAAGCTGTTCGTAGGTAGCAGCTTGCTTACCTTCGGCAACGAGCTTAGCGTTTTCTTCGACGACGGCCATGCGGCTCACAATATCACCGGTAACAAACAGGGTGTCACCTGGCTCTTCGACGGCCACACGGCTGAGCATCTGACGGACAATGATCTCAATGTGCTTGTCACTAATTGGTTGGCCCTGGCTGGCGTAGATGCTCTGCACTTCTGAAATCACGTACTGCTGTACGGCGCCTTCGTCTTGCAGATTCATCATGTCTTGCAGGTTGACTGAGCCCTCGGTCAGGCGTTGGCCCTTAACGACGCTCTCGCCATCCTTAACGTGCAGTGATTGGTAGTGAGGAACGGTGTATTCACGTTCGCCACCAGCGGCATGGGTCAGAAGGATCTTATCACCCTTAATCTGGATGGTTCCTTCAACTTTAGCTTTAACCGCATGTTTGCCCTTGGCATCGGTAGCCATGATGTCGCCAACAGCGACCTTGGTACCGTTCTTGATGGTTGGCTTACGCTCGCCAAGTTCGTACTCGGTAACTTTTTGGTTAGCAGGTCGCAGCTTTACAAAGTGCTTACCAGTACCAGCGGTTACGCTGACCACGCCATCCATGTCGGCCAGAATTGCAGGACCTTTAGGATTACGGGCTTCAAAGATTTCTTCAATACGTGGCAGACCGGTGGTAATATCTTCACCAGCGACACCACCCTTATGGAAGGTCTTCATGGTGAGCTGCGTACCAGGCTCACCAATACTTTGAGCAGCAATGACACCAACTGGCTCACCCAGTTCGATCATGCGGCCACGAGCGAGGTCGGTACCGTAACAGCTACGGCAGATACCCCAGAGGGTCTTACAGGCCAGTGCCGTACGGATGTAAACCGTTTCGATTTCGCTTGCAACAATGGTTTCGGCAGCTTCAGGGCTGATTAGAACACCAGCCTTAACGAGAGTCTTGCCATCAAGCTTAATAGCCTTGGCGGCTACACGACCACTGAGGCGATAGGCGTAGCTCTCACCAATGCTCTCGGACTCAGCGCGGCTGATGACGGTACCTTCAGTATCACCACAGTCTTCTTGCGTTACGATAACGTCTTGAGCAACGTCTACCAGACGACGGGTCAGGTAACCTGACTCGGCAGTCTTCAGGGCGGTATCAGTTAGACCCTTACGGGCACCGTGAGTCGAGTTGAAGTACTCAAGAACTGAGAAACCTTCTTTATAGTTGCTCTTAATAGGCAACTCAATGGTACGACCAGCAGGGTCGGCCACGAGGCCCAACATACCGGCGATCTGGTTAACCTGGCTAATATCACCACGAGCACCTGAATCGACAAAGATGTTGGTTGAGTTAGTTTTACCCTTAAGATCAGCATCGAGCGCACCAATAATCTGTTCATTGACTTCTTTCCAGATTGAAACGGTACGTTCGTAACGTTCTTCGTCGGTCACAAAGCCTTGCTCATACTGCTTAGATACAGCAATGGCACGATCTTCACCAGTCTTAATCATCTCGCCCTTTTGAGCAGGAATGACAAAGTCATCGAGGCCGACGCTCAAACCACTACGGGTAGCGTGCTTAAAGCCGAGATCCTTCATCTTGTCTACCATTTCAGCGGTAGCTTCACTGCCGTGCAAGGCAAACACCTTGGCGATCAGCTGCTGGAGGCGTTTCTTGGTCATAGTTTCGTTCTGGAACTCGTAACCTTCGGGGAGAATCTCATTAAACAAGATTCGACCGATGTTAGTTTCGACGATAGTCTCACCAATACGCACACCAATCTTAGTCTGCAGCTTAACATTACCGTTCTCGTAGTTGTAAATGGCTTCATTTTCGTCACTGTAGAATTTGCTTGGCTTCACATCTTGGTCGCCCATGATGTGGGTCATGTAGTAGCAACCGAGCACAATATCTTGACTTGGGTTTACTACAACGGCACCATCAGCAGGCTTCAAGAGGTTCTTGGTGGCGAGCATCAGCTCACGGGCTTCACGTTGAGCAGCGTTGCTGAGCGGAACGTGAACAGCCATCTGGTCACCATCGAAGTCGGCGTTAAAGGCCGTACAGACGAGTGGGTGTAGCTGAATAGCCTTACCTTCAATCAGCTTAGGCTGGAAGGCCTGGATACCGAGGCGATGAAGGGTTGGGGCGCGGTTAAGGAGTACGTACTTATCAGCAATGATCTCTTCAAGAGCATCCCAGACTTCGTTGCGTCCACGCTCGATCATGCGACTAGCACTCTTTACGTTATGAGCCAGTTCGAGCTCAATGAGACGACCAATAATGAATGGCTTGAACAATTCAAGAGCCATCATCTTAGGCAAGCCACATTGGTAGAGCTTGAGCTCAGGACCAGCAACAATTACTGAACGGCCTGAGTAGTCAACACGCTTACCAAGGAGGTTCTGTCGGAAACGACCTTGCTTACCCTTGAGCATGTCACTGATGCTCTTGAGTTTGCGACGGCTACCAACACTCGATACAGCACGCTCACGACGAGCATTATTATCGATGAGAGCATCTACAGCTTCTTGGAGCATACGCTTTTCATTACGGCAGATGACTTCTGGCGCACCGAGGTTAATCAGGCGCTTAAGGCGGTTGTTGCGGTTAATGACACGGCGGTAAAGGTCGTTGAGGTCTGAAGCTGCAAAGCGACCACCAGCCAGCTGGACCATAGGGCGCAAATCCGGCGGTATGACAGGCAATTCGGTCATGACCATCCAGTCAGGCTTGATGCCTGCGCTCTTCATACCTTCGAGCATCTTGAGACGCTTGAGGATCTTCTTGCGCTTCTGGCCTTGTGAGGCAGCAGCTTCTTCGCCTAGTTCTGTAACCATCTTGTCGAGATCGATGTTCACAAGTAGATCACGGATAGCTTCGGCACCGATACCGGCAGTAAACAGGTCTGGGTAGGCATACTCGAGATCGCGGTACTTACCTTCACTCAGCAAGCTGTACATATTGAGAGCTTCAATATCAGCCTTCTTAGTAGCGGTTTCGGCTTCAAGTGCAGCAACAGCAACACCCTGGGCTTCACCAATGGCTTTAACATCAGCCGTTTCGTCAGCAGCTTTGGCTTCATATTCTTTAAGTGTCTTGGCTTTTTCGAGGTCAAACTGAGCATCGATAGCTTCGATGAGCTCGGCCTTCTTCTCGGCATTGACGCTGGTAACAACGTAGCTCGCAAAGTAGACTACGCGCTCAAGATCACGGATGCTCATGTTAAGAGCAAGACCGATGCTTGATGGAGTACCGCGAAGGAACCAAATGTGGGTTGCAGGAACAGCTAGGCTAATGTGACCCATACGTTCACGGCGGACAATGCTGCGTGTAACGCGAACACCACACTTATCACAGACAACATCCTTGTAGCGCAGTCGCTTGTATTTACCACAGTAACATTCCCAGTCCTTAGTAGGTCCAAAGATCTTTTCGCAGAATAGACCATCTTTTTCTGGTTTCTGAGTACGGTAGTTAATGGTTTCAGGCTTGGTAACTTCACCATGGCTCCACTCCAAGATATGTTGAGGAGAAGCGAGGCTCAGGCGAACAGCATCAAACTGAGCAGTTTGGTGATCGAGTAGTGTATCTTTCATATTATTCCTCACTCCCTTCAGCGTTATCTTGTGTGACTTCGGCCTCGACTAATGCTTCAAATTGATCTTTACTATCAGCGCTGGCGAGATCTACCAGTGGGCTATCGCCAACGGCGTCGCCTACTTTCAGTTCTGTAGTGCCAAGATCATCCATTTCTACGTCCAGCTCAGCTTCAAGTACGACTTCAGCGTCAACATCTACTTCACCGGTGGGGTTTTCGCTTACCAGTTCCACGCCGAGACCAAGACTCTGGAGCTCTTT
>CAYPFI010000053.1:0-5237 GCA_964410005.1 uncultured Candidatus Saccharibacteria bacterium
ACTTGAAATGAAGAAAAAGAAATAATAACAAAAGACTGGACTCGGCGGTCGGTCGAAACCTTAGGCCTATCCAGTCGTGATGATGTCTCTATAGTAACATGATAAGTACACAATTGTCAATAGGGTGTTGTCAACACATTTTTTGCATATACTAAAACCTACGATTGGCTTCGGGCGGCGAGTCGTGCGAGCAGACGGAGGATTTCCATGTACAGCCAGATCAAGCCGACCATCAGGCCAAAGGCGCCGTACCACTCAAAGTATTTAGGATAGTTTTGACTGGCGGCAGAGTCGATAAAGTCGAAGTCCAGTACCAGGCTCAGGGCAGCCACCAGGACGATCAGGAATCCAAACAGAATACCGACATTACCATAGCTGTAGATCAGAGGTGTACTAAGGCTAAACAGACTAAAGATCCAGGCCAGCAAGCTAAACATCAGATATCCCAGCATGGCCGTCAGGATAACGCGCACAAAGGTACCGGTGGCCCGCAGGATGCCCAGGGCATAGCCCACATACACCGCTAGGAACACCGCCAGCGTCGTAAACACCGCCTGCCCCACTATCCCCTCATAGGCATAGGCAAAGGTACCCGAGACAATACCGAGCAGGGCGCCTTGCAGGATAGCATAGATTGGCGCCAGGACCGGTGCGGATTTAGGACGGAAGGAGATGACCATGCCCATAAAGAAGGTCGACAATGAGGTGATCCACAGCGGTAGCCAGCGGATTTCGGAGTTCACTATGGAGGTCTTCATCCACTGCCAGGAGATAGCAGCTGAGGCCATCACCAGGATGAGGAGCAGGAAGGTTTTGACGTAGGTGCCTGCGGCCGTCATGGCCTTGGTTTTGTTGGTGGGTTTTAGGTTGGTGATGACGCCTTGGTTAAAGGCTGGGTTTCCGGAGCGTGGCATAGAGTTAATCCTTATATATAGATATATTGTACATTATTGACAATTCAAGACAGTTATGCTATTATCATCGTGTTCGCGCAACCTATCCCTCGATTGCCTTGGAGGCTTTCATGAACCCCGCAACGAACACCTGGCGCGAGACGGTCAAGCCCAAGGTCAAGACCGCACTCTGCGTCATCGCCATCATCGTCTTCTTCTGGAACCGCTTCACGGTCTTCCACATGTTGACGCACACCCGCAGCAGCGGCGATGTCGAGGACCTGGCGCCCTTCCAGGCGTTCTTGTTCACGGCGATCGCTAGCGGCTGGGTGGCCATCATCACCATGCAGATCGTCGTCTGCCTGCGGCTGCCCAGGCGCTCCCACTGGAGCGCTGACTGGCTGAAGCAGGACCGACGTGACCTCCGTGGCGAGCTGATCAACTACGTGATGATGTTCACCATCGTCACCACCTGGTCGGCCGCCATCCTCGTCCACCTGTTCGCCTGATTCACTCAGGCGGACCCAACCCCGTAAGACTCTCAGCAATAACGAGAGCCCCTGCGGGGCTTTTCGTTATATGCTAGGATGGAAGTATGGATATACCACGACCAGAGCCAGAAGAAGTTCATGATTCATATAAAAATCAGTTAGAGCATTTGCGTTCGCAGGCGATTAATCCCTCGGACTTTGTATACGATGAAGTTTATGATGCTATGGAAGAAGATGAACTTGACGGTGATGACACAATTCGTGCCTATGAATTGGCAAATAACCCTGAAGTGAAGGCCATAATTGCCCGATATCAGGTCGCCCGAGAAGAGTTTGATATAACTTTAATGGCAGCTCAGCGCTACTCGCGCGAACATCTTGATACGTTGATACCCGAGGCCCGAGCCGATATGGAACTCGAGCTAGGCTCTCGTGAGGCTGCTCAGTACGCGCCACGCCTTGAGTTTGAGGACGGCAATGCTGAGGCCACGAGTTTGCAAGTTGGTGTTATTGAAGCGCTCATTAAAAGAAACATTCGACGACTCGGACGTCATTATTTGTTGCCCGGTAATATGATTATGGCTGTTAATGAGTCTTATGCACCTATTACCGACGTAGAAGATAACAAGTACATCTACTCAGTAGTAGTTCGACCGACAGATAGCTTTTCGCGTAGTAATGATGGTGTTACAACTACCTACTATATTAATGATGACAATATAGAACAACGTATACATGTGCCCGAACCTCTGCCGGAGGGTGATGAGCTGACGCTAGAGAACCTTCTTGAGCAGTTTGCTAGTGGTCAAGAAGCAATCAGTACTACCTGGGAGATGGAGCGTGAACTGGGGTTACATCAGGTTAATGTCGAGGAGGCCGAGACACTAAGTGAGTTGTTGCGCGGTGATTGGCCAGAGATAGCAACAGCCTTTGTTGATTTGGATATTCCGCTGCCAGCACTTGATCAATTGCCAACCACTACTCGGCTCGAAGAAGTCAGAGGGCTAGTTACCACTAAGATACAGGAGGGTGCTAGCGAAACCAGCTATCAAAAAGATAATAAACATGTACGTGTGCAATCAGCGTCACAGCGTATACCTGAAAATACCAATATGTCGGAGGTATATAAAGACATGGGCATGGATTTAGAATATGGCTCTGCCGGTCACGGCATGTTCTATGCAGTAGTCGTTGGTGAAGATCTAGACATGTTGCCTGATGGCGGTCGACTGGTCAAAGAGGTCACCTATAGTTTTGACCCGCCGGAGTTTGATGAAGTGCTTGTGACCTACGATAAAGATGGCAATAAAGAACGATCTCGCCGCCTTGATCGACCAACAGATGATAGCGAAGGTGCCATGGATGCATTTATACGAAATGTTCAGAAGCAGATCCAGGAGAATCGGGCAGCAAATGTGCAGGGGCCTTTAGAGGTGAGTCACGTTCGTGAGTTGACTGAATTGCTTGATTCTTTAACACCCGCGGACGTTGTAGATTCCTGACATACTGGTGTATACTTATTATGTAAGTCACTAATATAAAAGGAGTATGAATGAGTACTGTTTATGACCAACTGGCCGATGAGGCCACTATTGCCGCTACCGTCGAGGCCCTAACCAAGAACGGTTTTGAGGTAAAGGTATTTGATACTAAGGAAGAAGCCAAAGCAGCTGTTATCGATATGGTTCCTAAAGGTACGGAGGTATTTACGGCCACTTCGGTCACCCTGGACGCTACGGGCATTGCTGAAGTGCTTAATGGATCAGATTATGTATCACTGCGCGATAAGATGGCGGCCTTTTGGGGCCAAGATGATAAGAAAAAAGAGATGAAGCGCGTGGTCGCTGCTCCTGAGGTTGTGCTCGGTAGTGTGCACGCTATTACTCGTGACGGGAAGCTCATGATTGCTTCTAATACGGGTAGTCAGTTGCCGAGCGAAGCCTACACCGGCGACAAGGTCATCTTTGTCGTTGGAGCTCAGAAGTTTGTTGCCGATGTGGCTGACGGGATTAAGCGTATTGAGGAACACAGTGTGCCGCTTGAAGATGTGCGCGCTCAGGCCGCTTACGGCATCCATACTAATTTCCGCAAGCTCTTGGTTCTTAATAATGAAGTTCCCGGTCGTATCACCGTGGTGATTATTAAAGAGAATCTCGGCTACTAACCGAGGCTAACGCCTTCTAAATCAGCCGAGGGCTTGATGTCTTTGAGGTGCATCATGCCAAATGAGGCGGCAACACCTAGTAGGCCGGCGAGAATTGGCACCAGTAGAGCTATTTGGAGGGATCGAGCGCGTGCTTGGGAATTAATATCGATAACGGCTTCTTGAATAGCTACGGGCTGGTTAACTAAGTCCAGCTGCAGCTCGGTATTGCTCATGACTTGCGCATCTTCCTCGAGTACGGCCGCAATTTGTTGTTGCTCTGCTGCCGGAATAACCGTACTTTGCTTGGTTAGGTTAGTAAATGAGCTGGCAAGTACGGCGAGCATAATACCACCAGCCATAGCTAGCCCGAATGATAGTCCGAACGAGCCTGAAGCCGAATTTACACCGGCAGCTTCGCTCACATGCAGCTCGTCGATAGGAGCTAGGGTGTAGTTATTGAGCTGTGATACCAGAATGCCCAGTCCCGCCCCGGTGATCATCAGTGGTATAGCTAGGGCCCAGCCAGAGATGGCTCGCGGGATGATGGGAATGATCAGAGCAAGTCCAGCAGTACTGAGTAGAAATCCAATACGGATAATAGCCGCTGATCGTAGCTTGAGCTTGCGTTTACCCATAATGAGTGCCGTTGCAAACATAGTCAGTGACAGTGGCGCCATAGTTAGGCCAGTTTGCATGGCGTTATACTCCAGAGTCATTTGCAAGAAGATTGGCAAGGCGATCATCGCCCCACCCAGAATAATGTTTTGCATCATGACTGTCGAAATGCCCAGGCGGAAGTGTGGTAGCTTAAAGAGATCGGGATCGATAAGGAAAACCTTCTTTTCTCTCTTGCGCTTCTTGAGCCAATAAGCCAGAGCAGCTAGACCAACCAGTCCTACCGCTATAACCGCACCAACCGATTCAGCGCCTTCTTGCCACATTAAAATACCGAGCACTACCCCACCCATACCAATAACCGATAGCGCGGCACCTACTTTATCAATTTCCTTTTTGCCCTCGTAAACTACATCTTTTACCAGATTGAGATTCAGCATAATGATGCCAATGATTACGGCTTCTAGCAAGAAAGCTACTCGCCAGGAGATGAAGGTAGTTAAGAATCCGCCGATAAGTGGTCCGACTGCAGCAGCAATGGCCGCAGCAGCACCAACTAAGGCATAGGTCTTCTTTTGAGCAGCGCCGGTAAAGTTACCATGGATCAATGATTGCATAGCCGGTAGGAGCAGTGAGGCGCCTAGTCCGCCAATGATGGCCCAGAAGATAAATACGGCTCGGACGTTCCCGGTAGTTGCCATTGCAATCGCACCAACAGCATATCCCAATAGTCCAATAGTATAGGCTTTTTTACGACCAATAATATCGCCAAGCTTGCTGCTAATAAGAATAAAAGCCGCCGAGACTAAGGCCTCCAGTGCGATTGCTGACTGCACCGTACTAATAGTTGTTCCCAAATCCTGAACCACGGCCGAAAGCGAAACGTTCATAATTGATGTGTCGACTACCAGTACAAACATGGCCATGGCTAGTAATAATGATAGTTTGCTGTTTCCTTGGTCTGATTTTGCCATTCTTTACCTCATATTTGTAATTAGTATACACCCTATGAGATAGTTCTATTATGAAAAAACGTATTACTCTGAACCTTAGTTATAATGAAGCGCTTCGGGCTGCTTTGTGTCTATTGCC
>CAYPFI010000054.1:0-5167 GCA_964410005.1 uncultured Candidatus Saccharibacteria bacterium
GATACCCAGAACGTAGAACGCGATGAGTACCGCGATGAGCAGAGCCACCGCCGGGGTTCCGAGGAACGTCAGGACTTCGAGCAGGTTGCCCGGGTCGAGCAGAATGCTGCCGAAGGTGGCGCCGAGGTCTTTAAAGTAGATTACTTCGGTAAAGAAGCTACTCTGGCCCAGAGTCCACAACTCTACAAACAGATTATGGTCGGTGTGTTTGAGCGTGTCTTTGAGATTGGCGCTGCTTATCGCGCCGAAACTAGTGCTACTACCCGTCACGTATCTGAGCTCACCATGCTTGATATCGAGATGGGCTTCATTAAAGATCACGAAGAAGTCTTGGATACCCTCCAGGATATGGTCTACAACGTGACAACCCAGCTCTACAAGGATGAAGCCGAGACCCTCAAGAAGCTGCGTGCACCTGAGCTTACCCTGACACCCAAGTTCCCTCGTTATTCTATTGCTGAGATTCATAAGCTCTACCAAGAAGGCACGGGCACTGACGTCAGCAAAGAGATCGACCTGACACCAGATGAAGAGCGCTGGATTTGTGAGTATAGCAAGGAGAAACACGGCTGCGAAGCAGTTTACGCCACCGATCTACCTAAGAGCAAGATGAAGTTCTATCATATGGCCAATGAAGATGATACGGCCAAATCAGCCGATCTCTTATTCCGTGGAGTTGAGATTGCTACCGTCCCAATGCGTGAACACCGCTACGAAAATCTCGTACAACAGATGAAGGATGCTGGAATTGATCCTAAAGACCCTGGTTTTGCCCCCTATCTGAGTGCATTTAAGCATGGCTTGCCACCACACGGCGGCTGCGGCTTTGGTATTGATCGCTTCCTTCAGAAGATTATTGGCCTGGGCAACGTGAAAGAAGTCATCGCCTTCCCACGCGACCTTAACCGATTAACTCCCTAAATGACTTATCTGGATCTCTCTCACCAGCTCAGCGCCGAAACGCCTGTTTGGCCAGGAGATCCCCAGATGCAGATCGAGCAAGCGGGAATACTCGCTAAAGATGGATTTGCTGATACTAAGCTGACGCTCGGCACCCATCTAGGAACGCATATTGATGCCCCGGCTCACATGATTGAGGGCGGCAAGACACTTGATCAGTATCCCGTCGACCGATTCATCGGCACAGCCATCGTTTTGGATATACAAATGGATATTCAGTTGCCCGATAAGATAGATGCGGTTTTCTTCTACACTGGCGCCGCAGATCGTTATGGCGACACCTCCTACTGGGAAGATTACCCTGTTATCTCTCAAATGATGTTCGGCCAATTAGTAGAACATAAAATAGGGCTCATCGGTATCGATGCCGGCAGTGTCGATATTGGTGACGATTTCCCCATCCACCGACAATTACTCAGTAGCGACATACTAATTATAGAAAATCTCACCAGCCTTAAAGATCTCATCGGTAAGAAAGTCGAGTTCACTGCTCTACCCCTCAAAGTAGCTCTCGACGGTGCGCCCTGCAGGGTTATCGTTAAAGTCTAGTTATTTCGTAAATCGGCGGAGACTTGCTCGAGGTCGCCATCTTTGTCTTTGTGTTGAATAGCAAACTTAAACTTACTGTCCTTATAGCGAGGAATGAGATGTACATGGTAGTGCATGACTGCCTGGCCAGAGGTCTCACCGTTATTCTGTTTAATAGTAAAACCGTCGGCTTCTAAAGTTGGTTTATAGTTAGTCGCTAGGTCTTTTGCGAGTACTGCAATCTTAGCCACGATCTCATCTGGGGTATCAAGCAGATCAACATAATGATTCTTTGGCACAATCAGCGTATGTCCTTTGGTGAAATGAGAAATGTCCAAAAACGCAATCACCAAATCATCTTCGTATACTTTGTGAGCAGGAATCTCGCCAGCGGCTATTTTGCAAAAAACACAATCATTCATGTCTAGATTATATCACTTTCGTAACTTGCCTTTATAATCTCATTGGTCTCTTTGGCGAGACGAGCAGCTACTTCTTGGTAATCGGCACCAGTTGTCATGTAGAAACCCGGATTACCAACGACCAATGTATGGTTTATGGGGTAGTATTGCGCTGTATAAGATGACCCAACCTCATTGAAGGGTCCGGCAGGTTCGCCTACTTTTATTTTCTGTAATATTCGGCTATTCGGGCTAAAAGGCGTCAGCTTACTGTGAGCCCAGACATAATCAACCTGAAAGTCATCATATGAAATTGCCGAGATATCCTCTCCAAGCGCTACTGACATCTCAATATTGATGAGATCGGTAGCTGAGGCCATAACATTACAGTAGTAACCGCCCTGATGTCGCGGATTTAGGTCGACAGGATAACACTTATTATCATCCGTGACTAAAAAGTCGATCCCAAACATTCCTCGAAAACCCTGAGTCGATAGATAGTTACCAACTTTAATGGTCATATCCGATATCTTAGCTACGACATCTGTGGAAGCCTGCGAAGGATAGATATTGCCCATGTAGCGATGTCCACGCAGTAACTGATCTGATATACAGGTAATCGTCGTTTGGTTGGGTCCCGTGATAATGGCGCTGGTATTTGGTGTTTGCACAATGTTATCCAAAAAGCGGCTCACGATAAAGGGCTGCCGCTGATTAACCCCTCGCAAACCATCATAATATCGATCAAGTTCTTCTAGGGATTGGACAATGGCGCTCTCGATACCACCTGAAGAGTATGAAGCCGAGACAAAACAAGGATACTCGGTCTGCTGATCTCGTAGCTCACTAAAGGTTTCGTAAACGGACGCCTGATTGATCTCGAGATCGAGTTCTCTAAATACGCGTAGGTGTTCCACCTTATTGTCTAGCCGACCAGCAAGCTTAGTATCTGGTCCGAGCACCACAACGTCTGGATTAGTCATATCAAGCCACACGGTAGTAAAGCCAACTACATAAACCTTGTCCTGCTTAGCGAGCAGCTTTTCAATTAAACCTGCCACTAATGCAGATTCTGAAAATTGCCTGTTAAGATCTTCAGGGTAAATAAGATTAATAATATCTTGGCGACCCTCCTTGGCCTGAAGCTCCTCAAGTTGAGCGTTGAAAACAAGGTAGTTTTCTTCTTCAAAGTAACTGTTATGTTTAAACGGAAGTACATGGATGGGTTTGAACGGCACGCCAAAACGCCTTTGGAGAGCTTGTTGCCAACGAGCGTTAAGGGGCTCGAATCTATCACTCAGCATGGTAAAGAAGTAGTTGATGTCGTCGGTTATAATCTCGGGGGAAAGCTTTGATTCCATAAGCATAATCTTATCATTTTTTGGACTTTCCGCCCAAGGACCCCCATTCTGCAGGGGCCCTTGGGCGAATCGCTAGAGGGGTGCCGTCAGGTCCCCATGGCTGTCGACGAAGAACGAACTGCCGTCGGAGAAGGCCACGGTGTTGTGGTGACAGGCGATGCAACGCGGCCCCGGCCTCAGACCGGTACCTGAGCGCTCACAGATCTCGAGACTGGCCTCGTAGACTCGCGTCATCTCCTCCTCACTGGCTGGGGGCATGAGGCCCATGGGAGTACCAGCATCCGGGCGGAAGGGGCTCAAGACCGGGATGCAGCCTCGGTCGACTAGGTCCTGTACTCCTTCGAGGGTGCTCCGCGTGGACTCCACCGACCATCCGAAGACCATCAGGGACTGGACGAAGCCAACACCAAAGGCCTCGACGCACTTCTCGATGTAGTCGAGGTAGTGCTGACGCCCAAGCTGCTTGGCCTTGTGAGGCGTGATAACCAGGGCTTGACCAGGATCGGAGATCTCCAGGTTCACCGAGATCATGTTGACGCCCACCGACTTCAGCCAGGCAGGATAACCCATGTCGTGACGAGCTGGCATCATGACATCAACCGGTACTGGTGACTTTCTCGTCACCTCGGCGTAGACCTCATCGATCCAGGCTTCATCGCGGCGACGCGGGGTTCCTCCACTGATGATGACATGGCGTGAAGGGAGAACCGGATCTTTGACCGCCAGCTCGATTACTTCGAGCAGTTGAGCTGCCGTCTTCTTGATGTAGCGGTGCTCATATGGCAGATCACAGAAGGTGCACTTCCATGCACAGCCGCCCACGGGAGAAACCCGACAGCGATCAGTGTGCGCCACACCATGGTTGGTATATGGAAGTTCCACACCATCCACGGTATAGGTCTTGAGATGGAAGGCTGGAACAGGATCAACCACCACCGGCACATGGAGCGAGCCGTGCACGATGAAGAACTCACCATCGAAGTCCAGCAGGGCCTGCGTGCCTCGAGTGAAATCCTCGAGGAAGGGAGCATTCATGTAAACACCATCAACGGTGTGCAAGCAGACGCCACTGGTCGAGACGTACTCGTTGAGGGTCATGGGGCCTTTGTAGAGCTGATGCCAGGCAGCTTCAGCGTGAGGCGAGATCCTGATACCGTTGGCCAGGATGTACAACTTCAGTTTCTGAACAGGCGTAAGCGTGCTCACCGTACCTCCTTGGGAACGATTGTAGAATGAAAAGTCGAATGTAATTATACGTAAAAATTGATTATTCTTCAATTATTACTTGGTTATAAATGGCAGGGGTGGCAGGGTCAGTTCGGGGACTCTGCTACGCCGCCTGTTAATTCCGCTTCAGCACAACGTGTTAAGCAGTTGTTATCAGTATAACGGGTTAAAAGCCTTCAGGGAATACGAAATTGGGGCTTATCGAAGTTCTGTAGTGCTTCAAGCTCCAATACTGGGAAGTCGTGCTCAATCCATTGGCCTTTATAGCCTTCTACTCCATGCTTATCAAGAACCTTTTGAGCAGCACTACAAACTGCGGATACTAAGTCATTTCTTGATATCTGTGCCTTAAATAGGCTCTTAGTGTAGTCTGCTACCTCAAGGACTTGACCATACTTCGATATCTTCCAGATATAATCGCCATCTGATTCAGCATCAAAGCTAAACTCAGCATCATGCCCGCCTCCGGCAATAAAGAGTGTAGCACGTACAAGGTCACCCAATGCATCACCAACATAGCCTGGGTGCATTTCTAGGTTATGTTCACCGTTACGCACTATGCATTTAGCCCAGCCTGCACCTGTTAACTCATAAGTAATTTCTAGTTTATCGTCTGCCATTTAATACAATCCTTTAATTTAGCTGGTCAAAAGTCTTGGCGAAACACCGAAGCCAGCGACTCACCTAGGT
>CAYPFI010000055.1:0-5100 GCA_964410005.1 uncultured Candidatus Saccharibacteria bacterium
AAAAGTTTGTATGATTGATTCTTCCATATAACCATTGTGGCAGATGGAGATTAAAAAAATCTTAAATCCCAGAACTTTTTCTAGTCTTCTTTTTGGATATCTACTTCTAGGCTAGTCAGTGAATCAATGAGTTTTTTGCGCATATCTTCGGCATACGGATTGCCACGCTGGATAGTATAGAAAAGCTCCATACTATGGGTGCGCTCAACATCAACAACATCGAGGAGCTCATTGTAATAATGGGTGGTAAGAGGGGAGGCTGGCGGATCAATATTGAGTAGTCCCCTGCCGACAAAGAAAGTTAGAGCGTGTACCCATGCCATTTCTTTGTCATGTTTGTCGCAGGTCATGTGAACTACTTTTAGGCCGAGGCCGGTCAGGAATTTCTCGATTGCTACTTCATCATCAACCCGGATTGGATCAATGACGATCTTTTGGCCTGCTAAACTTTCGCCCGCACTAACCGGTCCAAAGAGCGGATGAGTGGCCAATATTTGGCAATGGTCGGGGAGCAACTCTTGCATCATGGCGGCTGGCTTAACTTTAACACTCGTAACATCAGCGATAAGCGCGCCGACAGCTATGTGGGGGGCGATAGCCTTCAGGGTATCTTCGAGTGATTCTAGGGTGACAGCCAGAATGACTACTTCTGCACGAGCAGCTTCTTCCAGGCTAACTGGCTTAGCGCCAAAACTTTCAATGAGCTCTGTCTTGGCGCCATTACGATTGTAAACAGCAACTTCGGCATGGGGAGTTAAATACTTAGTAATAAGTTGTCCAAAATCACCAAAGCCAAAGATGCTAATTCGCATCGGTCTCGCCCTGGCTACGACGACTGAACTTATGAATGCTGTGCCACATTTCTTCAATCATTTCTTCGGGAACACCTTGAGCTCGAGCTTGGCTTTTTACATCTTCTAAAAGCTCGGCAAAACGCTCTGGCTGCAGTGGCGGAAGATTGTGCTCTTCTTTAATACGAGTTACTTCTTCGACAAGTTTCCAGCGTTCGCCAAGGAGCGCCACGATCTTAGCATCAAGAGCATCAATTTCTTCTCGGGGTTTTTGTAAGGGGTCGGTATTCATGGTTATAAGATTAGAGAGTATCGGGCAATCGGTCAACTATCGTCGACGCTTTTTTGGTTTCTTGGTCTTTTTCATGTAACTGAATACCAAGATCATATAGCAGGTGAATGTTATGGCTAGTAGAGCCTGACCAAGAATGAGCGCTAAGTCCCCCACGCACAGTAACTTATAAAGAATGATAAAGATGGCGACAAAGCGAACCATAAGACCACTCATCGAGATATCTTCGGCTGACTTTACCTCGCGTATTTTATGAGCTTGGAGCAAGACATCAATGTTGAGACCGATAAATGAAAGGAGGGTAAGAAAATCGAGCAGATTCATAACCTCATAATAGCATAGGCGCGAAGCGGGGGCCTCCGAATCCAAGTGGATCAGGAGGCCCCCGCGGGGAGGGCGACGGGTGTCCGTCAGAACCAGCCGCCTCCGCCACGTTCGTGGCTGGTGCAGCCCGCCACGCATCGGACGCCGTCGATGCAGGCCGGGTCGCTGCAGCCTCCGGGGTTGGCGCCGCCGTTGCAGCCGTGGCACTTGACGAGGTTGGCGCCGCAGCGACCGCAGCTTCCGAGGTCGCCCATCAGCTTCATCTGCGCGATGGCGATGACGACGGCGAACTGCACGGCGACGAAGGATGCGAGGGCGGAGGGCTTGGTGCGGTGGGGACGGGTGGACTTGGGCTTCTGGGTGATGCTGCGCATCGGGATTCTCCTCTGGTTGTGCCGAGGAGTGGCGCAAAGCGCCCCCAGAATCCGTCCGAGTGCGCCATGTGAGTTGTGTTTCACGTTGCGGCACTCATGCGGACGAGTACATTGTTTATACCTGATAATGCTCTTGATTGCAAGGGTAAAAACGTCGTACAATAGAAGCATTGATATTGATTAATTGTTAAATACTTGTTATCGTGCCGTTTTTCCGTAAAAACAAGCAGCTTATACAAGAGAAAGAGGTGTTATGGAGATTATTCTTCTCGTAGCAGGCCTAGTAATAGGAGCTGGAGCGGGTGTTGGTGCTAGTGTTGCGCGCAGCAAGCAGCAGACCAACTCGGCTGAGGCTAAGGCCCAAAAGATTATTAAGGATGCCAAAAAAGAAGCAGATAAAATTGCTGAAGCCGCCAAGGAAGAGGAGCGCGAACGTCGTCGTCAGATTACAGCTGGCGAGAAGCGTGTTGCTGAGCGTGAAGTTTCGCTCGACAAGAAGCTCGATGATCTTGATCGCCGAGCCGAGCGTCTGCGCAAGAACGAAGGCGAGCTCGATGGCCTCAAAGATGAGATTCGAGTCATTCGCAAGAAGCAAGAAGATAACCTGCAAAAGGTTGCCGGGCTGAGCAAAGAAGAAGCCAAAGAGAAGCTCATGAAGATGACCGAACGAGACATTAAGAAAGATCTCGTTGGTGTGGTTGATAAGCTTCAGAATGCCGCTAAAGAAAATGCTGAAGATGATGCCAAGATGATTCTAGCAACTGCTATGGAGCGTATGGCCAGTGATCAGAGTCAAGAAAAAACGGTTACTACGGTAGCCATCGATAGCGACGAAATGAAGGGTCGCATTATTGGTAAAGAAGGTCGTAACATTCAGGCCATTGAGCGCTTAACGGGCGTTGATGTGTTGGTCGATGACACACCAGGCGTGATCGTACTTTCTTGCTTTGATCCGATTCGACGTCAAGTTGCCCGTCTTACCATTGAAAAACTTTTGGCTGATGGTCGCGTGCATCCAGCGCGCATTGAAGAAGTAGTAGAGAAGAGTAAGAAAGAGATCGATAAGGTTACCAAAGAAGCTGGCGAGCAAGCCTGTAAAGATACCGGTGTCGTTGGTTTACCACCAGAAATGATTAAGATTCTTGGCCAGCTCAAGTTCCGTACGAGCTTTAGCCAAAACGTACTTAAGCACTCTACCGAAATGGCTAATCTGGCCGGTATGATTGCTTCTGAGATCGGTGCCGATGTACGCATCACCAAGACTGCTGCCCTCATTCACGATATCGGTAAGGCTATGACGCACGAAATCGAAGGTAAACACCATCACATCAGCCGTATGATTGCCGAGAAGTATGGTTTGGAAGAGGCTATCTGCCATGCCGCTGAAGCCCATCACGATGACGTTGAAGCTACCACTCCAGAAGCCCTGGTCGTTCGCGTCGTCGATGCTATGAGCGCTGGTCGCCCAGGTGCCCGTGGCGATACCATGGAAAATTACGCCAAGCGCATGACTGAACTTGAAAATGTAGCCACCACTTTCCCTGGTATTGATAAGGCCTATGCCATCTCAGCTGGCCGTGAAATCCGTGTCATTGTAAAACCTGAGAAGATCGATGATCTTAGCGCCATTCAACTTGCGCGTGATATGGCTACTAAGATTGAAGCCACTCTCAAGTATCCCGGCACCATCAAGGTCAACGTCATCCGCGAAACTCGCGCCATGGAATACGCTAAGTAGTAGGAGAGTAGCATGGCTCAGATTATCGGCTTCGGAGCGAGCATGATGGAAGGGGTGGGCGGCGCTAACGGCGGCTGGCTTGACCTCATTAAGCTCGATCTGCACCGGCAAATGTATGGCGGGACTGAGCTTAAAGAAAAGCATCATGTCTACAATCTAGGAATTGCAGGTCACACCAGTGCTCAGACATTTGCTCGTATGAAGTCCGAACTCGAGGTCCGCGGCTGGCCGGAACGAGAATATATCTTCTTGTTTAACCCATCTATTAATAACGATAGTAAAGGGGTAGGATCACCCGATAACATTTTGATAACTGCTGAAGAGTCAGCTGACAATGTCGAAAAAGCAGTTAAGCTCCTCCGCCAATACTCAACTAAGATCATCTTGCTCAGCAGCAATTTACCGATAGATGAGCTTACACATCCCAAGGGAACCAGTTACTTTAAATCAGAACGAGTCCGTGCGTATAATGACGTTCTTGCTCAAAGATGTGCCGAACTCAAAGTGCCATACATTAATCTCATTGAACTTTCTGATAGCGTCGACTGGGAAAACACCATGATGGCCAAAGACGGTCTTCATCCTAACGATGCTGGTCACGAATGGATAGCTGAGCAGATTAAACCGGTACTGTATGAATTGTTGGACATGTAGTTATGATTAAGGCGATAACGTTTGATTTAGATGGCGTGTACTTCCCGTCGAGTTGCAAACAAAAGTTCATGGATGCCGTTGCCGATCTCGGTGTCGAACCGAGCGAAGTTACGCGAGTATATCTTAAGTCCGATGAGATGAATTACCAATACAAACTCGGTAAAATCACTGACGACCAGTTTTGGACTTGGGCAGCTGAGCAGTGGGGAATAGATAAGTCGTCAGCTGAGCTGATAGCCATGATGATAGATGCCTATCAGGTAGACCAGAAAGTTGCTGAGACAGTCCGCAAAGTTCGTAGCGCCGGGTATAAAACACTTATCTGTACCAACAACTTCCCTGCCCGTATGAATGGTTTGCAGGCTAAATTTGGCTTTTTAAATGATTTTGATGTGGTAGTTTCTAGTCATCAAGTTGGATTCCCAAAACCAACCAAAGAGATTTTTGAAATACTTGTTGAAAAATCTGGGGTAGAACCAAGTGAGATTGTGTTCGCCGATGATAATGAAAGTAGCTTGGCCGGCGCTACCGAACTTGGAATTAATACGTTCGTGTATAAGGACTTTGACCAGTTTATATCTGAATTATCTGACCTTGGGGTGGATCTCTATAGTACTCGTGCTTGATGTTCGTATTTTGTTCGGTTAAAATACTGATATGGTGCTACTACCGACAACGTCTAGAAGGGCAGGGCGTGTGTCGGAATGGTAGACGAGCCGGGTTGCCAACTTGGTGTCATTGCAACGTGACGTAGGGGTTCGAATCCCCTCACGCCCACCATGCATCGAAGGTCTAAAAAAGGCGCGTAATGCGCCTTTTTTAGTACCAAATGTGTCATGCAACGTGTAGTTACATGATAGATCACCCAATAGATGACGTCAAGCGTGACAAAAGCGGTAAATTTTGCTATAATTGTATTAAATTAAG
>CAYPFI010000056.1:0-5054 GCA_964410005.1 uncultured Candidatus Saccharibacteria bacterium
CCAAAATATGAGCACACTTGCGAAAAGACCCGCTGCGTTTCTGGAGAATTACAGCCTTTTGCCGCGATATGCATATTGGCGCTGTCAGTATTTAAGATTCAATTCGGCGCTTATATAGGTGTCACCCGTTCCTCCGCTTATCTCAATAACACCAATAGGACCACTGCTCTGATCACTCAGTGCCACAACAGCGCTATCATAAAGTACCGCGATTACACTCAATTCGTAGCCATCGATGGCAATCTCTGCCATGCTCAGTGTGCCGGGCGCCATCTGAGGAGCTATTTCGGCCGCAAACCCATCAATTGCCTGATCTTTATCGGCATAGGTCAACTCGCCTCGATCAATCTGTTCAGCAAGTTTATCCATCAGATCTGGATTATCTCGCTCTACTATCCTTCTTGCTTGGGCATCACGAAGATTATGATCCCTAGATCCAAACGATTGACGAATTTCCATGAGCGCCACAAATAACCGATGCCGTGCATCTTTAAATTTACGGGTCTCTGTTTGCTGCGACAGCTCTTCAGGCATTGGTCGTTGATCTTCGGGCATACTCCGATAAACCATAATAAATGTTAAGATATGAACATGACCATAAGCGACTTAATTACTGACTTTCTTGAATACCTAGAGATTGAGCAGAACCGCTCACAGAAGACGATTGCGAATTACGATCGGTACTTACAGCGTCTTGTAGAGTTTGCTGGCGATAAAGACGTTAGCAAGATCAATGACGACATGGTGCGCAAGTGGCGCATTTGGCTGGCTCGGCACAAGGATAATCAGGGTGAAGAGATGGGTAAAACTACTCAGAACTACCACTTGATTGCCCTACGTAGCTTCCTGAAATATGCCGCCAAGCGCGATCTTGAGACACTGCCAAGCGATAAGATCGAGCTGGCTCGCGTAACACGTCCCCAGATTGGTTTTCTCGATACTGACGAAGTCCAGCGACTGTTTGATATCATCGACACCAGTAATCCGGTTGGCCTGCGTGACCGAGCCATGCTCGAGCTTCTCTTCTCCAGTGGTCTGCGCGTGAGTGAGTTGGTTAACCTCGATCGAGACCATATCAACCTTGAGCGTGGCGAGTTTATGGTTCGTGGTAAGGGCCAAAAAGATCGGCCAGTGTTTATTAGTCCAGAGGCGGCTGAGGCTATCGACTTGTATCTTAAAAGTCGCAACGATAGCGACAAGCCCCTCTTTATTCACTATGCCGGCTCCAAAGAAGAAGGTTATACTCGGCTAACTGCCAGAAGTGTACAGCGTATGGTGAAGCGCTATGCGGGATTGGCAGGCATAACCAAGGTCGTAACGCCACATACCTTGCGTCACAGCTTTGCTACCGACCTGCTCATTAACGGCGCGGATGTCCGTAGCGTGCAGGGCCTGCTGGGTCACAGCAATATCTCAACCACTCAGATTTATACCCACATTACTGACCCTCAACTCCGTAAAGTTCACGAGCAGTTCCACAATAAGAAGAAGTAGTTAGAACGGCGGATTACAGCCGATGCCGATTGGCGATGTGCCCTGAAGCTCAAAGCTCTTACAAATGTCGGTGTCACTATAGAGCACGTAATCGAGACCATCCATACTCATATTGGGCGCCTCACCAACCGGGAAGCTGGTCTGAATGCGACGGAAGGTATCGCCAGCTCGAGCCGTAACATCAATGGTATACATCGCACCCGGAATAACTAATGGTGCGTTATTGGCTCCATACACCGTAATCTTATATGAGGCCCCATTGTAACGACTCTTGAGGCGTAGCATGTACTTCTTACCTTGGGTACCTGTACTTCCCTTAAGGTCAAAAGCCGTGGCCTTACATTGATATGGCGCCGCCTCCCTGCAACCCACCACAAATGGTTTATTCAAGTTATTGCCATCATCAAAGTCATAGAGGTTGGCCAGCGCAGAGGTAGCCGTTCCATTGCTCTGACCGATTGAATAAGAAGGATGACCAGGGGTAATACTCTTGGGTGCCAGCGTCGCCTGATAGTACTGTACATCACTAATCAAGAATTGATCAGCCGCCGGGAATTGTATGGCACCAACTTCTAATACGGCTGGCGCTGATGCCAGCCAGGCTGTTCCCCTGCTCACAAATTTACTGCCGTTGGCGTCGCTATATTGAGGAATAGTTGCAGCACTATACGGTGTAGCACCAGTTCCCGTAGGCGTACTCCACTCAATGCCAACCGTCTGGAGACCAGCTACGCCCGAAAGATCAATCTGTACGCTCTGATCGGCGTCCAGCGTACCTTCAACTTGAGTCGGCGTAGTCGAAGTTTTGACACAAGTCACAACGCCGTCCTTAGCAGACTCGGGCGTGTTAGCCGAACCAGGGCAGTTATCGGCAGGTTTTTTGTTCCGAATCTTAAGCAAGGCCTCTTCCAGTCCGCCCTCGGCCGCATAGTAAGCTTTGGTGCTTTGAGCGCCGTCAGTACTCCCTTTAAGCGACTTGAGGGTCAGCGCTACCATGCCTGACGTGGTAATAAGCAGCAAAATACTCACCACCATGGCTGTGATTAAGGCTACTGCGCCGCGCTCTTTGTTTTGCATTTGTTTACTCACCGCGCAACTCCACCGTTGTTACTAGTTTATTGATAGCACAGAATTCGGATCCAGCACCAGCCTTACAAGCAAGTTTGCTTGGATTAGTCGTGTCCAGCAAATCGACTCGACTGGTCATCCACAGACGAACGGTCACGGTACCCGCAACCGATGTATCGGCCTCCATGCGCGCCACCGATACTCCTGGCGAAGAAAGTGTTTGATAACTGGTTGGACTTGCACTGCAGCTCGTCACTTTAGCCTGACGTAACTCCCCGTTTGCTACATAAAACAGATCCGAGGCACCAAAACAAATACTCGTTAGATTAACTTGGCTGTCCGAGCTGGAGGGCGTTGCCGTCTTAGAAGTGCGGGCCACACGGCTTATCTGCTCCATGGCAAAGCGATTGTTCTGCTGAACATTACGGGCAGCCGTACTGGCGCTATAAAGACGCGCGATATTGATGTAGGCCAGGCTGACAACCAATAACATAAAGGTAAAGATGGCCATGGCCAGCACGATCTCTACAAGAGTGAATCCAGCCTGCTTGGTAGTTTTCTTGCTCATTAGTTTTGCCTCACGAGTTTGGTAGTTAGGCGTACATTGTTTTTCTGTCGCCCCGTGTACCATTCAGCCTCAAGCTCATAGTTATACTGCTGACCAACAATTTGTTCGGTGACCACCGGCGTAGCTTTAATCGAGATGGTGATATTATCGCGAGAGCAATTATCAGTACTGGGTTTCCAAAGCTTCTTGCCCGAGGCAGGCTCGGTGATCTGTTGCATACAGAAGGTTTGATTCTGGTTGTTCGTCATACTCGTCTGAAAATCCGCCCACGTTGGCGTCTGATTACGATAGGTGCGCAGAGCTTCAGCCTGCTCCTGGAGATAATTCACCGCCTGAGTGCGCTCCCCTGCTCCACGCCCCAGTCGGAATGTGCCTGTGGCCAGCGCGTAGCTGCTTACCAGCACCAAACTCAAGATACCAAGAGCCATGACAACTTCAACCAGTGTCTCGCCTCGTTGATCTGGCCGCCTCATTGGATGGTCCTCGTCACTGAACCAGTTATTGGGTTAACTTCGATGATTGCTTTACGGCCATCGGTGCTGACAAAGTGCAGCGTAATAGGCGTTTTATTGGCAAAGACATCCGCTAATTTATCCGCGCTACCAATTCTCAACTCCCCTGGATACCAGGAACCAGTAAAGTTGGCTGTTTTATCCTCTCGCGCGAAGGTCAAGGTTAGATCTCCGCCCGTAAGCATAGGGGTGGCAGATGTAGTATAGCCAAGGTATTTAATCCGCCAGGGTATTGCAAGATCCTTGCGCGATGAAATGCTGGTTGTGACCTTTTCGCCACAAAAGGTACTCATATCTGTTCGGCACATAATATTAGATATCTGCATCGTAGTATCAGCCGTGGTACGGAAGCGAATGCTTTCACCAAGCAACAAGTAGGCATTTGCGCCTCCTCCTGCAGATGCGCCATCACCAAGCTTATTATTGCCCGTACTAGCGTCGCTCTTGGTTAAAAGTATCTGCTCCTTGATACGCTCTACGCCATCACTGAACTGAGCATTAGAGCGCACGCTGTTACGCCCGGTGAGTATGGTCGCAAGAAGTAAGCTGCTAATTCCCAGGGTCAGTACTACCTCAACAAGAGAAATACCGCGCTGTTTTGTTGATCGACGCGTCATGCAGTTATTATATCACTTGTGCTTAGAAGCCGAGCAGATGAAGAAGCTGAGGCCCAAACAGTTGCGTGATGATGAGACCAGCAATCAAATACGGACCAAAGGGCATTTGATCGCGCATACCTTTTTGCTTACGGGCAAGTAAAACAGCTGCCCCTACTCCGCCGAGCATAAAGCCTAGGGCAATGGCTACACCTAGTAGTGGTGGCTGCAGGATCAGGCCCATGAGCAAGACGAGTTTGCAATCGGCGCCACCCATCAACCGACCGTCTGAGAACCGCCACAAGGCGTAGAATATTGCAGCCGCAACGAGTGCCGCAACGAGCTGAAAAAAGCCGCTGGCAGGCTCAAAACACAGCACATAGTAGATAAAAGCCAGGATGAGAACCGGATGCATGACTTTGTTGGGAAGTTCGTACCAGAGAGCGTCATACGCACCTAAAATCATCAGGCAAATAACAATTACTAACCAGATGCCAAGGGTTATCAAGCCCAGCGGCAACAGAAGCCAAGCGCTCAATCCAAAAATAAGCGCGGTCAGTAGTTCGACAATTGGATACTGAACCGAGATAGGCTTTTTACAGTATCGACATTTCCCCTTTAACATCAGCCAGCTCAGGAGCGGGACAAGATCTTGAGCGGCAAGCTGGTGTTTGCATTCGGGGCACATTGACCGACCGTTCGTGATTGACTCGCCACTCTTCAGGCGCCAAACCATAGCGTTGGCAAAACTACCAAGAATCAGTCCAAGAATTGCGGCGATAAAAATGATCATATAAGTAGTATACCAATACTTAA
>CAYPFI010000057.1:0-5036 GCA_964410005.1 uncultured Candidatus Saccharibacteria bacterium
CTATTTATAGCACAACCTGGTGTGGATTCTGCAAGAAAGAAAAAGAGTATCTTACCGAGAAAGGTATTGCTTTCGACGACGTCATGGTCGACCTTGATCAAGCCAAAGCCAAAGAGATGATCGACCTCAGCGGCCAGATGGGCGTTCCATTTACCGTCATCGCCCAAGAAGGTAAAGAAGACGTTCATATTCTCGGTTTTGATAAGCCAAAGATTGATATGGCACTGGGTCTGGCATAGTGGCAGAGAACACCATCCGCAAAGTCATTATTATTGGTTCGGGTCCAGCAGGACTGACTTCAGCTATTTATACTGGTCGCGCTGCACTTAAGCCATTGGTGATTGAGGGTGGTGGTTCTGGCCCACAAGGTAATCTGCCGGGTGGCCAGTTGATGTGGACTACGGAGATTGAGAACTTTCCGGGTTTTGAGAATGGGATTCTCGGCCCAGAGCTCATGAGTATTATGCGCAAACAGGCGCAGCGTTTTGATGTCGACTTCTTGACGGAAGATGTCACGAAAGTCGACTTTAGCAAACGACCATTTAAAGTCTGGGTGGGCAAAACTGAATATCAGTCAGAAGCTATTATTATATCCACGGGCGCCAAATCAATCATGCTCGGCCTCGATCGTGAAGACGCTATGATTGGTCATGGTCTGAGCACCTGTGCCACCTGTGACGGTTTCTTCTTTACTGGTAAAGAAATTGGCGTCGTTGGTGGTGGTGACGCGGCCATGGAAGAAGCAGTCTTCCTAACCAAGTTTGCTACTAAGGTCCATGTCTTTGTGCGCGGTAACCATTTGCGCGCCAGTAAGATTATGCAAGATCGGGCCAAAGAGAACGATAAGATCGAGATTCACTGGAATACTGAAGTTAAAGAGCTGATCGGCTCGCCAGAGCTGACAGCCGTAAAATTGCATCAGAATCACACGGATGAATCTAGCGAAATGCCACTCCAGGGCCTCTTCTACTCGATTGGGCATCGACCTAACACTGAGCTCTTCAGAGACCAAATTGAATTACTACATAGCGGCTACATCAAGACTCATCACGATACCATGACTGACGTTGAAGGTGTATTTGCTGCCGGTGACGTGCAGGACCACGAGTACCGCCAAGCCATCACTTCGGCTGGTTCGGGCTGTATGGCCGCCATCGACGCCGAGCGCTGGCTGGCTGCTCACCCACTGACATGATCAGGGCGGTCATTCTCGATTTCTACGGCGTCATTCAAACCGATGAAGTAATTGTTTGGGCTGAGAAGCAAGTCTCTGAATTTCCAAATGTCCGACAAGCTGTCGATGAAGCATCACGAAAAATCGATCTCAATGAGATTTCACTCGAAGAATACTATCAAGAATTAGCTACGGCAGTTAACCGACCAGTTGATGTCGTCAAGTCAGAACTCGCCACTGAGATTACGATTAACCGACCGCTGCTTGATATTGTCGACAAGTTGCGTGAACAGGGCCTAAAAACAGCCATTCTGTCGAACGACGGATCAAGCCTCCTCGCATATCTGGAGGAACATACTATTTCTCAGCACTTTGATGAGGTTTTTGTCTCGGGTGAGCTTGGTATGATGAAGCCCGACTCACGAATTTATAACTATGTAGCTCAAAAGCTTGATGAACAAATAGATAACTGTATCTTCTTTGATGATCGCCAAACTAATGTCGATGGGGCTATTCGCGCCGGCATGCAGAGCAAGTTATTCACTTCGAACATCCAACTCCAAAAACTATTATCATAAGTAAAATCTAACCACTCAGTCGGTGCTCGGCACGGGTCCCCCTGCAGAGAGGGGGACCCGGCCTTGCCACCGCAACCTCAGGCGGCGAACGCCGCCGCGGTCTCGCGGATCTGGTCGCTTGCGGCGAACGTCGGCTGTTCCTGGATCCAGCTGGCGACCAGCGACACGATGTCGGCGTGGAAGGAGGCCAGATCGGCACCGACGCTGAGCGCCTCGAAGTGGTAGGTGTAGGTGCCGCAGGGCACACGGCCTTCTTCCAGCGGCGGGGCGTCTTCGCTCGGTTCGATGGTGATGACCAGCAGCTTGCCGTCCTCACCGAGCTCGGTGACCTGGGCGGGTTTGCTGCGCTCGTGCGACTCGTGGTGCACGCTGTACAGGGTGCAGACCAGTTCTTCGAGGGGCACCAAGCGGTTGGCGATGATGATGCCCTCGTCGTTGGGTGGCGCATCCTGCGGGGTGTGTCGGATGGTCAACAAGGCAGTAGTGTCTGTCATGGGGTTCCTTGGGTTGTGGTGGACTGAGTAGCTAGATTGTTAAAGAGTGAGCACATAATACCATAAAAATGGCTCATTGTCATAAATAGAATCTAGCCACTCAGCCGGTGGTCGGCGCGGACTCCCCCAGAAGGGGAGCCCGGCCAGTCCACCACGACGGATCAGTCGTCCTTGATGCCGCGCTTGACGAGGACCTCCTCGATCTCGTCACCCAGGCTGGAAGCCTGGGATCCGCAGCAGTTGGGGTCGGCCAGGACCATGGGCATGAGCGTGGTCACCAGCAGTCCGAAGTCCGCGTCGCCGCTGGCCTCGAAGATGCACTCCAGGCCGCCGGGGCGTCGAAGTCGGGGGATCTCGAGGCTGCCGATGCGCTGCAGGCCATCTGGCCAGAAGGCGATGGTCATGCTCTGGCCGGTCTGGTACTCCCGGATGAAGAACAGCGCGAAGGGGTAGCAGAAGGTGGTGGTCCACATCTTGGCGAGGGCCTCGAGGGCTTCACCGATGTTGACCTCGCCTTCCGCCAGGATCTCCTGGGGTGGCTGCTCCTCGTTGACCGGTACTGCGGTCTGGATGATGCACTTCATGATTGCCCGCTCCTTTGTTGGGGTCGTGGTGGGCTGAGTAGCTAGATTTCAAGGATCAGAGAGATATTAGCATAAATACTTTAAAATGTCAAGTGATTGTGGTGTAAAAGAAGGGTCTTTGCTATAATCAAACCAGATAAAAGGAACTACTATGAGCCACCACACCCACATTGGTCCGGGCAAAAATGCCCCAGAAGAAATTGACGTTATTATTGAAATCCAAAAAGGTAGTCGTAATAAGTACGAAATGGATAAAGAGACCGGTCTTCTGACTCTCGATCGCGTCAACGGAACGAACCTGGTCTACCCAACAGATTACGGTTATATTCCTGGCACACTCGGTGAAGATGGCGATCCAATGGATGTCTTACTTGTCTGTGATGAATCGGTCCTGCCTGGCGTGCTCGTCCACGCTCGTCCCGTTGGCGTATTCAACATGGTTGACGACGGTGAAGCTGATGAAAAAGTTATCTGTGTCATTAGTGATGATGTCTCGACTGAGCATGTCAAAGAACTTGCCGATCTTGGCGAGAACTTCAAGCAAGTTAATGAACACTTCTACTTGCACTACAAGGATTTTAAAAAGGGCTGGACGGGTAGTGGCCTGGTGAAGTCAAACGGCTGGGGTGATGCCGCCGCTGCTCGCGAAGTAATCAAGAAGTCAATCGAAGCCGTTAAGTAGATTCATGAAGAAGATTGTTCCTAAGGATGCCAGCTTAATCCCTGAGCAGGCTGAGCGGGTATTCAAGGGTCAAATCTTTGATACCTATCAGTGGCAACAAGAAATGTTTGATGGTAGTCTTGAAACCTTCGAGATGCTACGACGGGTAGATACGCTTAAGGTACTGGCCGTTGTCGATGGTAAGCTCGTAGTCCTCTACGAAGAGCAGCCAAACTTCGGCTCGTTTATTGATGTGCCGGGCGGACGTCATGATTATTTAGAAGAGTCACATCTTGAGGCTACTCAGCGCGAGATGGTCGAGGAGACTGGCATGGCATTTGGTACCTGGCGATTGGTGGATGTGGAGCAGCCCATGAGCAAGCTCGAATGGTTTACGTATGTGTATATTGCAACTGATCTGATTAAGACGATTAAGCCAAAGTTAGATGCTGGCGAGAAGATATCTGTTCAGCAGATGGATTTTACTGATTATCGTAATCTGGGTCAGGCTGGCAAGCTTCGCTGGTGGCCAGCCGTGCTTGATAAAGTAAATTCAGTTGAAGAAATACTAGAACTCCCCGAATTTAAAGGCAAAGCAATAGAAAGGTAAGATTATGATAGTTGTTGATGGAGAATTTAGCGGTCTAGACCCTAATAAGCATGCAATTCTGAGTTTGGGCGCGATTGATATGAATGATCCGGAGCGCGAGTTCTACGGTGAGTGTCAACTGCCTGATTGGGCAACGACCGATCCAATCGCCATGCAGATTAATGGCTTTAGTGATGAAGAGATCCATGATGGGACTAAAAAAACCCTCGGTGAGTTGTCCCGTGAGTTTATCGCTTGGGCTGACGCGGCTGAAGACCGTACATTAGCCGGTCAGAATGTCTGGAACGACTGGGCCATGCTCAACGCCGCCTTTAGTCGTAATGAGATCGATTGGGATCTTGGTCACCGTATTCTCGACCTGCATAGTGTAGTTTATTCGCATATGATGGCCCGCGGGGAAACCATTCCGACAACCAATAACATGAGTGCCATTAACTCACATTACATCTGTCAGTATGTCGGTCTGCCTAACGAAGTCGACCCACATAATGCGCTCACCGGTGCAAAGTGGGAAGCCGAAGCCTT
This sequence comes from uncultured Candidatus Saccharibacteria bacterium, assembly GCA_964410005.1. GTDB lineage: Bacteria > Patescibacteriota > Saccharimonadia > UBA4664 > CAYXHD01 > CAYXHD01. The sequence goes on from CAYPFI010000057.1 coordinate 4,627, forward strand.
TAGTCGCTTGTTCTACGGTAAGAATTTACTACCCGAGTTTGCCGAGAATTCTATTCCAGATTATTTGACAAAGTAGTTTGTGATTGCTATAAAGTAAGCATAAGCTCTATAACTAAAACCAAAAGGAGCCATTATGGCTACAGTAAAAGCAAAAAAACCAGTATCAAAGAAACTAAAAGCTGGTAAGAAGAAAAAAGTTAATAAGTGGCTGATTCTTGGCGGAGTGGCCGCAGTAGCGGTTATTGGTGCTGTAATTGTGCGCTTTAGTAGCGCTAGCCAGTGGGTGCCTATATGGAGTTCAAATGCTTCTTTAAAGCTCGGGAATTCTAATCAACGCGAGAGTAAAATGACCGTCCTTATTAAAGGGCACACTTATCGGTTCTGTGTTAGCGGATATAGTCCGGGTAATA
>CAYPFI010000058.1:0-4968 GCA_964410005.1 uncultured Candidatus Saccharibacteria bacterium
TCCCATTACTGCGAGATAGCAAAAAGTTGAGTAAAAAACAGCGCGATATGGTCGTCGATCAAATTAAGCAGCAAGCTCTTCATGTCGGTATCGGTTGGGTGTCGGCTCAGCAAGTTGATGAGCAGGGATTAAGCTGGGCAGTTAAAGAGTCGGGTTTGCGAGCTTTAGTCGACACGGGTACCGATCCTGGCTTTGTTATTCTCGACGGTAACCATAACTATCTGAAGGACACGGAGTATAGAAGTGAAGCCTTTACTGGCGCCGATGCCACTGAGGCTTGTGTAGCGGCCGCCAGCGTCATCGCCAAAGTGGCCCGTGACAACTACATGGAACTGGCTGCCAAGGCTCATCCAGGTTATGGTTTTGAGCGACACGTCGGTTATGGCACGGTAGCGCATAAAACGGCCCTCGCTGAGCTGGGAATCACGCCGCTTCATCGTCGAAGCTTTGCCGGCGTAGTATCATAGAGGTAGTGAACACTACGGCGATTGGATCCAGTTACGAGCGTGCCGCCGCACAATACCTTGAAGAAAAAGGTTTAGCTATTGTTGAGCAAAATTGGCGCACTAAGTGGTGTGAAGTCGATATTGTGGCGCGAGATAATGAGGGCGCAATTCATATTGTTGAGGTACGGTATCGGGCTTCGGCCGACAGTGGCGACGGTGTCGACTCAGTTTCTGAGCGCAAACAGCGCCAGCTTATTCATGCTGCTAAGCGCTGGATGATGCTGCGTGGTGCGCCTGTGGGAATTCAAATTGACGTTTTGGGCATAACAGGAGACACTATTGAGTACATACCCGACGCTGTGCAAGAATACTAATTAGGGTATAATAAAGGTATAAAAGGAAGTTATAATGACCCAGACCCAAAACATCCTGCTCATTATCTTGACCATTAGCTACGCTACCTTGCTCGTACTATCGATCATTGCTATTAGCTTGGTTATCAAGATTCTCAAGTCGATTCGTAATATTAGCGCCAAGGTGGAAGAAGGTGTCGAAGATATCTCCAGTACCATCGATAGTGTTACTGATAAGATTAAACCCGTCGTGACGGCTGGTATTCTGAAGTTTGTCATGAGCATGATTAGTAAGAAAAAGAATTAGGAGGTTCATATGAGCAATAACGAAGGAAAAGGATTTGCCAAAGGCGCTATCATCGGCGGTTTGATTGCTGGTGTAGCTGCGCTGCTGTTTGCCCCAAAGAGCGGTAAAGAGACTCGCGCCGATATTGCTAACAAGACCAAAGATGTAACAGCTGAGCTGCGATCTAAGCTTAAGTTGGTTCAAGGTGACGTAAGCAAGAAGCTGGCCAAGCTTAAGGACTTGAGCAAAGACCTTAAGGGTGAAGCTGCCGCTGACGCCAAGGTACTGATTAAGAAGGCCGAGGCTCTGGGCGAAGATCTCAAAGTAGCCGCTCATAACATGGCCGAAGTCGCTGGTGATGCTAAGTCAGAACTCGTAGACAATGCCAAGATGCTGACCAAGTCTGCTGCTGAAGTAGTCGCCGAGATTGAAGCTATGACCAAGAAGCTTGCTGCTAGCGCTAAAGACAAAGCTGGTCAAGTAAAGTAAATGTCCCAAAAACTCGACGACAAGACCTATATTAAGCTGGGCAAAGAGTTCCAGAAAATGCTTGATGAGCAGTATACGGCTCTCAGGCCTGACTGGCCACAGCGTATTAAAATCGCCTCAGTGCGTGGATTCTTTAGTGGTGTCGCTGGTATCATCGGTGCCACCATCGGCATCACCATCCTTATTGGTGTCCTTAACGCCTTTGGTGCGCTGCCCGGCATTGGCCAGTTTTTCATAAATATTGCGAATCAGATTAGCGCCGGCGCAAAACCAATGTAAGGTTGGGCCGAAGCCCAACCTGTGAGGGTCGGGCTTCGGAAGAGCTCGGTGGCTGATCAGCCGGTGTAGCTGGCTTGTCCGGTGACCGGATCGGCTGGCGGCGGATCGGCCTTGCCGCAGATCAGGACGGTGTCGGGGTGCTCACCATCGGGTCCGAACACGGCCTGGACGTTGTAGACGCCCTGAGGGATTGTCGTGTTGGAGCTCACGTCGCCGGATGCGGGGTTCCGGGGCAAGAAGTACGGCTCCGGATGATCGGCTGGACACAGCTCGAGGTTGGGCTCGGACGGCGCGGGCCAACCAGGCAGGGCAGCTCCGGTACAGAGTACCACGCCGTTGGGCTCATCGGTGAGCGGACCGAGGACGGCCTGAACGTTGTAGTTGCCACCGAGCTCCCAGTTGTAGAGCTCATCGCCGGTCTTCAGACCTTGGGGCATGGTGTACTGCCCCATGCGGTCGCCAGGGCAGATCACCGGGCTTGCCAGCGTGGCTCGAGCGGTGCCACTCAGGGGAAGCAGCATCGCCAGGCCAAGGATGGTCAGCAGTTTGCGGATCATGTCGATCTCCGATCGTGTCGAGGTACTGATCGCATTATAGTATAAATGCTATAATGGGTATATGACTGAGGGGAAAACAAAAGCCACTGAATTTGTGCATTTGCACAATCATAGTCACTATAGTTTGCTCGATGGATTGCAAAAAGTGCCACAAATGCTCGATCGAACCCAGGAGTTGGGTATGACGGCGGTGGCACTGACCGACCACGGCACGCTAAGTGGCACGATTGAGTTTTATAAAGAAGCCAAGAAGCGCGATATCAAGCCGATTATTGGTGTTGAAGCCTATATGGCACCGCGTGGACACTTGGATAAGAATGGCAAGATCGATGCTAATCCCTATCACTTGATTCTCTTGGCTGAGAATTTTACCGGTTATCAGAACATTATGCGCCTGGTGACCATTGCCCAGCTTGACGGGTTTTACTATAAGCCGCGTATCGATCGTGAACTGCTCGCCAAGTATAAAGAGGGCATTATTATGCTCAGTGGTTGTGCCGGTGGCGAAGTGGCTGAGCATATTCGCAGCGGCAACATGGCCGAGGCCGCGAATGTCGTTAAGTGGTATCAAGAGCTACTCGGTCCCGATAATTATTATTTGGAGCTCCAAGATCATGAGCACGTTTGGCCCGTGCAAAAACAGATTAATGACGCCAAGCGCGAGCTGAGCAAGAAGACTGGCGTGAAGATGGTGGTGACGGCTGATAGTCATTACTGTAATCCAGAAGATCGCGAAGCCCATGAGATTTTATTATGTGTGCAAACTGGTCGTCAACTCAGCGATAGTAATCGCATGAGTATGGACATGTCGTTGTATCTGAGTGATCCTAAAGACGTGGCCGAGCGCTGGAAGGATTTGCCAGAAGTTTTGACCAATACTCGCGAGATTGCCGATCGCTGTGATGTCGAGATCGAACTTGGTGGCATCCTCATTCCGACCTTTGATACCCCAGAAGGTAAGAGTGAGCGTGAGTATCTGCATGAACTGGCCTGGCAGGGGATCGTACATCGTTATAGTGGCAAAACTCGCGAAGAAGCCGCCAAGATTGGTATCGCCGAGGCTCGTAAAATGTCGAAGCCTGAGGTTATTGAGCGGGCCGATTATGAACTGGGGGTACTTGAGGGTATGGGCTATGAAGGTTACTTCTTAATCACGGCCGATTTTATTAACTGGGGTAAGGATCAAGGTATTATTTTTGGTCCAGGTCGTGGTAGCGCAGCTGGTTCGATCATTGCCTATGCTATGCGCATAACTGATCTTGATCCACTCAAATATGACCTGCTGTTTGAACGTTTCTTAAATCCTGATCGTATTAGTATGCCTGATATTGATATTGATATTCAAGATACGCGCCGCGGCGAGGTGATTGAGTATGTTACCGAAAAATATGGTCAGGAGCGCGTGGCGCAGATTATTACGTTTGGCACCATGGCTGCTCGCAACGCCGTGCGTGACACTGGCCGTGTGCTTGGTATGACCTATAGCGAAGTTGATACGATTGCTAAACTTATTCCGCCGCCAGTCCAGGGACGTCATATTCCGCTGTCGGTTAGTATTGTTGAAGATCCCGATCTGCGTAAAGAGTACCAATCTAACGAGCGAGCCAAACGATTGATTGATCAGGCCATGAGGCTCGAAGGCACTATCCGCAACAATGGTGTTCATGCTGCCGGTGTGGTGATTGCGCCAGAAGAAATCGTTAAGTATACGCCACTGCAGCGTGCTCAAAAGGGTGGTATCAGTACGCAGTATTCTATGGGGCCAATTGAAGAGCTGGGACTTCTCAAAATGGACTTCTTGGGCCTCTCCAACCTCACGATTATTAACAATGCCCTGCGTATCATCCGAAAGGTGTATGATACCGACATTGATATATTGAGCATTCCGCTTGATGATGAAAAAACTTTTAAGCTTCTCGCCACGGGCGACACTACTGGCGTCTTCCAGCTGGAATCGGCCGGCATGAAGCGCTACATTCGCGATCTTAAGCCTGATGCTTTTGATGATATCGTGGCCATGGTGGCCTTGTATCGACCGGGCCCTATGCAATGGATTGATGACTTTATTAATCGCAAACACGGTCGTACCGAGATTACCTATGCGCATCCAGCCATGGAGAACTCACTTAAAAGTACTTACGGCGTTTTAGTATATCAAGAGCAAGTTATGCAGATCGCCAAAGAGATGGCGGGCTTTACGGGCGGTCAGGCTGATACCTTACGTAAAGCTATTGGTAAAAAGCAGATCAGTGTAATGGCCAAGATGAAAACTGACTTTGTGGAAGGATCAATTAGAGTGAGCGGCGCCGATCGACAGATGGTCGAAGACTTCTGGCTCAACCTCGAAGACTTTGCTGCTTATTGTTTCAACAAATCGCATGCGGCCTGTTATGGTCTGATTGCCTATCAAACTGCCTATCTTAAAGCTCATTTTCCCGATGCCTATATGGCCGCGCTGATGACCAGTGATCATGATAACATCGAGCGCATTGCCATTGAGGTGGCCGAGTGTCGGCGCATGGGCATAGAAGTATTGCCGCCAGATATCAACGAAAGCT
>CAYPFI010000059.1:0-4927 GCA_964410005.1 uncultured Candidatus Saccharibacteria bacterium
AAAGCCCCAGCCAAGAATAGTCAGGCGAGGAAATACTACCTCGGCGACATCGGCTCGGAAGATCTTGAAGCCACACTGTGAATCACTAATCCCGGGCGTAAGTAGGGTCTGTACAAGCACATTGCCGATCTCAGATACAACTTTGCGGAACCCGGTATGAATAGATGCGAGCGGCCGGATACCAATGCTCATGTCGCCGTCGGTCTTTATAAATGCAGAAATTTGCTCTAGGTGACGCAATGGCGTGGCCATATCAGCATCCATAAACATCCGATAGGTGCCCTGACCCGCAAGAATACCAAGGCGGGCGTCACGACCTTTACCTACGCGTGCACCAGGACGAATAAGCTTAAAGTGTTCAAACAGCTTACTATTGGCCTCAGCTATGGTACCTGTTGGATCATCATTATCGGCTGAAACAACAATCACTTCAGTAGTTTTAGGATTGAGATACTTATCTATAGCAGCAGCCAGGTCTTTGAGACTTTGCTCAATGCGATCTGACTCATGATAAGCCGGCACGACGATGGTCAGATCAATACTCATAGTGAGCCATTCCATTCGACTTTAGCCTGTTCTTGGGCCGTAGGGCTACCTGCCCAGGCCTTGTTGATATACCAGAAGCTATACATAACAAGACTTGCCAGCAACAGCGCAATCAGCGCGTCGCCAAGACTATTTGCCAGCTTATTGTGGGGAAATACACGTTTCCATGAGTTATGGAGGTACTGAACGCCCATAACGGCCCATACGGCAATGCAAATCATGCTCACCGAGAACAGCATCAGAGTCGTTATGCTTGTGAACTGTACAGCAATAGCCGTTAAGAGTACGGGGAAGATCAGTATGTAGAGATTACGGGGTCGTTTGCGGCCTACAAACAGTTGCCAAGCACCGAGTCCAGCCAGGGCCATGACAGCGATTGGCACCAGCGGCACACCTGGCAGCCCAAAATGGTAGTGATGCGGCCCTTCCCAGAGTACGCGCGGAACGCTGGTGACCACGACGGTTCCTCCGAGCTGGTGAATGATGTATGTCTGTAGGCCCAGGCCGAACTTCCAGGCTGCTGCTGCAACTGCACCTAGGGCCACGGCAAGGATGATAATCACTAAGCTCCCCTGGCGAGCAATATGCTTAATGTAGCGCGGTTTAATAACGGCAAGCAACAGTAGGCTAATGGCCATAATGATGCTTGTTCCGATTGGTTCAAGTATCCAGGAAACGGTCAAACTAAGACCACTCAAACTATACCAACCCGTGGCTTTCTCAGCTCGTCCGGCTCGATCAAAAGCCCACAGGCCGATGAGCAATGGTGTCATAGCCAGAGCAAAGCGCGGGATACTAATCTGGGAAAGCAGCCAGACCGGAATACTCGCCAGTATAAAGATGCTTAGTCCTGCTCGGCGCCTACTCATCCAGGCACTTAAAAGACTATAGACCAGCGTCGTATTAACGACAATCAGCCCAAGAATAATGAATCGCAGGCTAACGATATTGAGCATGCCGCGCGAGATGGTAATAATCAGCTCTTCCTCGGCACTAGCCACACGACTACCAGTCAGGAGCTGCGGCAAACAAATCATGACCACAAACAATAGGCTGGCCAGGAAGATTCCATTACGATGTATCAGGCTACGTAGCTTTTTCATGTCTTAAATACTATAAACGAGAACATCAGGTAATTCCAGGTGAGGCTAACAAGTGTGGCGGCAGCTTTGGCAGCATTTTTACGGACAAAGTCGTGACTCATATATTTATCAAGCTTAACCGCTTGCACAACCTTCCAGGCAAACTCGACGGGCCATTCCCAGACCTCAAGGAGGAAGTAGATGACGAGACTTTGCAGTACGTAGAGCCCAAAGGCTGTAACCGCAAAAAACTCAGCACTTTGAATGTAAATATTGCCACCAGTAGCATTAAAGACAAAGCCCCGGTTTAGAACAAAACTAATGAGCATGGCGACCGTAGTTGAAATCAGGTTGGCTGGTATCTTTTTGAGGCCAATTTTCTTATTGGTTAGAATATTGAAGATAATAAAATCGACGGCCGTATTTAAAATGCCAACCAGGCCAAATTTAGCAAGACTACTAAACATGCAACTCCAAATCACTTACGTTAATATAAGCATATCACAAATGGACGCGGTCGAGGTTCTTGAACTGTAGTGTCTCGCGCTCAAAGTAGAGCTCAGCAGTGCCAGTCGGTCCGTGGCGGTGTTTGGCGATAAGCACATCGGCTGTATTTGGGCGTTCACTGGTATCTGGGTTGTAATAATCATCACGATAAATAAACATAACGACGTCGGCATCCTGCTCAATGGAGCCTGATTCACGAAGGTCAGATAGCTGTGGAATCTGCGGTGAGCGGCTTTCTACCGAGCGCGAGAGCTGGCTGAGGGCAATAACGGGTACATTAAGCTCACGAGCTAAGCCCTTAAGACCACGTGATATCTCAGAGACTTCTTGCGTACGATTTTCATTGCCACGAGTTTCGCGACCGCTCATAAGCTGGAGATAGTCGATGACGATGAGGCCCAGATCGTGCTCAGATTGAAGTCTGCGAGCCTTGGTACGCATCTCCATAACATTCGTCATACTTGAGTCGTCAATGTAAATGGGCGCATCACTGAGCACGGCCATAGCATGATTAATGCGGGGGAAGTCCTCGTCCTCTAGGTTACCGGTCCGTAGCTTCCAGGAGTCAATCCCGGACTCGCCAGCTAGCAAACGGTCAATAAGCTGCTCTTTACTCATTTCCAGGCTAAATACACCAACGGGCACACCTTGCTGAATGGCCACATTCTGAGCAATGTTAAGGGCCAACGTGGTTTTACCCATGGCAGGGCGAGCAGCCAGGATGATGAGATCGGACTTTTGCAAGCCAGCCAGCTTATTATCCAGTTCACGGAAGCCCGTTGGGATACCACGGAACTTCTTTTTGTCTCTGTGAAGCTCATCAAGACGATCAAAACTCTCGGCCAGCACCGAACTAATGGCGATAAAGTTTTGTTTGAGATGCTTTTGACTAACCTCAAACAAGGTCTGCTCGGCCTTATCAAGTAAGCCATCGAGTGGATCACCCTCGTTATAACCCAGGTCATTAATCTTATTGGCTGCTCCAATCAAACGGCGCAAAGTAGCCTTGTGAGCTACGATCCCGGCATAATGTGGGGCGTTCGAGGCGGTTGGTACGCTATCGGCCAGTCCTGTCAGATAGGCCGAACCACCAACGTTCTTAAGCGCGTCATTATCTTCGAGCTTACTGGCGAGTGTCAGTAGATCAATTGGCTGTCGGGCCTCATACAGATCGACCATAGCGGTATAGATAAGTTGGTGGGCTTGAGTATAGAAGTCGTCAGCGTGGACAATGTCGGCCACACGAATCATGGTTTCTTGATCAATTAAAACAGCACCGAGCAGGCTGGTTTCTGCCTCCAGGTTTTGCGGCGGCAAATGTTTACCAACCGCTTCCATCTCATCACTTTGTCTATCCATCTATGAGCTCCCCGCCTAGTATGTCCAGTGCTGTGGTCACCAACTCATTGGTAGTATTGGCAGTTGGTGCCTCGGTAGTCATGGTTTTGAGCTCACAATCAACCCTGATGTGTTTATTGTACACTGCTTCAAGAGCCTTTTCGATGACTCCAGCATTTTTTGCCTCCATTAGGCGATCACGGTGGAAGTTGAAGCGGCAAAAGATCATCAGGGTGTCATCAGTCAATCTGATCTCACAAGACTGCAATAATGCATAGAGGGAGTTATTCTTAGACTTTATCTCGATCAAGACCTTGGGCCAACGCGCCATATCTGCTGGATTAGCCTGATCGACTGGTTTAGCAGCCACTGGAGCAGATTTAGGCGCCGGAGCCGTATGAACGACCACTGGGGCCGTTACATGAGCCGTAGAGGCCGTGTAGGGGCTTACAATCGAAACCAAGGTAGCTTCCAGGGCAATTTGGGCATGTCCGGCGGCCTGCATCTCAATGAGCTGCTGCATGGCATGGGCTATTTGGGCCACCGATGGCGACTTTTTTTGGACTGCAGTATGTAGTCTATCTCGTAATGCTAAAATCAGTTGATGTTGTAATTGCTCGGGCTGAGCCCCACTACTGATAATCTGATCGAGAACTGCCAGAACTTGTGCTGCATCATTCTTGAGAAGGGCGTCAATCAACTCCTCAAGCTTACCAAGCTCACTCCAGCCCAGGATAGACAATACTCGATCATTGGTGATCTTAGCTCCCCCACCCCTGGCCTGATCAAGCATGCTAATGGCATCACGGAACCCACCTTGACTGGCCACAGCTAGGGTATGCGCCGCGGCTGGCTCTAGTTCAAGTTTCTCTTTCTTGGCGATCTCAATGAGCTGCCTCTCTAAATTATCTTCGGTGTGGGCATGGAAGCTAAAGCGCTGAGTACGGGAGATGATGGTTGCAGGTATCTTATGAGCCTCGGTGGTGGCCATGATAAATACTACGTGCGCTGGTGGCTCTTCTAGCGTCTTAAGGAGCGCGTTAAAGGCCTCCTTAGTGAGCATGTGGACCTCATCAATGATATAAACCTTGTACTTGGCACGGGTAGGTACCAAGTTAACTTTATCTCTTAATTCGCGAGCGTCATCAATACCACGATTACTAGCAGCATCAATCTCGATGATATCTAAGTTGCTATTTATGGTAGCTTCACAGACCTCACACTTGTTGCAGGGCTTAGGAGATTTACCCTCGCAGTTAATCGCCCGAGCCAGTAATCGAGCTACCGTAGTCTTGCCAGTACCTCTAGGGCCAGTAAATAAATACGCATGACTAATAATGCCTTTATCTAAGGCATGTGTAAGCGAACCCGTGATGTGATCCTGTCCAATAACCTCGGCAAATGTGCTTGGCCGGTGTTTTCGGTACAACGCAAAGTCTGACACAACCCCTCCT
>CAYPFI010000060.1:0-4926 GCA_964410005.1 uncultured Candidatus Saccharibacteria bacterium
GAAGTTCGACGTCGAGCCAAAGTACTCCTCATAGATCTTAGTACCGATTACACGCTGGTTATCCATCTTAAAATGACGGGGCAGTTAGTCTATCGATCGGAGAAGCAACGCTTTGGCGCAGGTCATCCAAACGATAGCCTGATCGGCGACCTCCCCGATAAGTCGACGCGGGTGACACTTACTCTCAGCGACGCCAAGCTTTTCTTCAACGACCAGCGCAAGTTTGGTTGGGTAAAATTATTACCCACAGTCGAGGTGATGGAGATGAGTTTCTTTCAGAAGGTCGGGCCCGAACCACTCGACCCAAAATTTACGGCCAAAGACTTTATAAAGCGCCTGGATCGACGAGCTAATAGCGGTATCAAGGCCGTGTTGCTCGATCAGAGTGTGATTGCCGGGGTGGGGAACATTTATGCCGACGAGAGCTTGTGGGCAGCCAAAATCCATCCCTCAGTACTCGTACGAGACTTGAGTAAGCCACGTCTCACTAAGTTATTCCAGGAGCTGCAATACGTTCTCAAGCTTGCCATTGAAAAAGGTGGCTCGAGCGATAAGAATTATGTGAATGCTGAGGGCAAGAAGGGGAGCTATATGGACTTTGCCAAGGTCTTCAGGCTTGAAGGAACACCGTGCCCGCGTTGTGGACGCATTATAGAAAAGACGCGCGTCGCTGGTCGCGGTACGCACGTCTGTCTCAATTGCCAGAAAAAGCCGAAGGCTTAGTTCTCGCCGCCAGTCTTTGATTCGCCGCGCTTAAAGAGATTTTTGAATTTATTCCAAAGTGGTTCTTTGGCCGTGTGTTTAGCTTCTTGTTCGTCTGCAGCTCGCTGCAGATCCTCCGAACGCCCTTGTTGGTAGCGCTGTTCTGATAGGGCAACCGTGTCATCTTGTTGTCCTAAAATGTCACTTGCTTGTGGAATCGCCTCAGGCGCAAACCCGGTATCTTGTCTGGCGCTCATTTCTGTGGCAGATGCCTGTGCGGTATCGGCAGCAGCTCTAACATCGCTACGAAGCTCTTCAAGGCGGGCTCCTTTTCGTCCTTCGAGATCAATGGGATTGGTCACAACCTTGGCTTCAACGGCGGCTCCGTTCATGCCGGTGATCTGCTCAAGCTGATCAGTTGTTGGCGTGCTAATATCTTTTATCTCTCCCTTAGGCCCTGTAATGGTATCCATGTCTGATTCCTCTTATGCTCATACTTTATCATACCTTCCTGTAAAATAAAGCTATGATACTTTTCTTTTACGGTGCCAACAGCTTTGCAGCGCGCGCCAAACTGGGGCAGCTCAAGGAGCAATACATTGCTAAAGCAGGTAATGATTTTGGGCTGGATCAGCTTGATGGTGAACGGATTAAGCTTCAGGAACTGATTCAACAATTTCAGGCGGTACCATTTTTAGCGACAAGTCGGCTGATCATTGTTGAGAATCTTGGCAAGAACAAACAGGTCGCCGAGGAAATACTCGGTCGACTTGATGAGGTGCCCGAGTCGACGATTGTGGTGCTTTATGATCCCGAGGTCGATAAGCGCAGCAAGTACTTTAAGACCTTGAGCAAATTGCCGCGGGCTGCCGAGTTTAAGCCCATGGCGCCGCCACAGCTGGCACGTTGGATTGAAGACGAGGCGACGAGGCTGGGGTCGAGTATGGAGCGGCCGGCGGTGCAGGAGTTGTTGAACCGTTGCGGCGATGATCAATGGCGCCTGGCTGGTGAGATTACCAAGCTCGCGACCCATAGCGAGAAGATTGTGAAAGCTGATGTTGAGTCGATGGTGGAAGTGAGCGAAGAGCAGAACATTTTCGCTTTCTTGGATAGCGTCATGGCCAAGGATGTGCGAACTGCCCTGGGCGGTTTAGAGCGTCTTCAGGCCACGGGGCAGAATGAGATGTATATTTTGACGATGTTGCTCTGGCAGCTGCGTCAGGTGCTCCTAGCGAAGTTTAGTGGCACAACCAACAGTGGGGAGCTGGCCAAGCGCGCTGGCATCTCGCCATATGCGGCCGGAAAGGCCATTACATTGGCCCGTAAGACTGATGAAGATGTACTCAAAGATATGTATTCGGCTTGTGTGCATTGCGAACGCGATATAAAGCTTGGGAAGGCAAAGCCTGAGGAGTTGATTGAGGCGCTGGTTATGCGACTTTGTCAGACTGCTTGATTTCGTCGAGCAAGATATCGATTTCGTAGAGGGTGGCTTGTAAGGAGCCGAGTTCGCCGCGAGCCAGCCAAGCGTTGCCGGGCTTCATGGCGTAGTTACGCATAAGTTGGGCACGGTTTATGACTTCCTCGCAATGTTCAAGGAGTTGGGCACGGAGAGCATCGGAAGGATGGGTAAGTTTCATACTCTTAAGTATAGCTCATGACGCGGCCGTGCCGTACACATCCGAAACACTTTTAGAGCAAATACTATTAAAAATAACAGTATTTAGTAGAATAGTGATAAGGGGTGCCCAATCGGAGGAGGCACAGTGTCTAAAATTACTACTATTGGTAAATGGGGCCCAAGTCTGGGTATAAGAGTTCCCCAATATATTGTCGATAACCTCGATCTTCAGGCCGGGGATCAGGCCGAACTCAGCTATCAGGGCAATCGCATTATGATCGAACTTCATAAAACAGAGCGGCCTGCTAAACTCAAAACGCCTGCTGAAGAGTTCGATGAGCAACTTCGCAGGCAGTTACATGAGACCGGTGTTCCCGGCTACTAAATTACTTAGCGGCTGGCTTTTTGGTAGCAGGCTTCTTTGCGGCAGTTTTGGCTGGGGCAGCCTTCTTGGCCGGGGTCTTAGCGGTAGCAGGTTTGGCCTTGGCAACCTTGGTTGGCTTGGTGGCATCACCAAAAGCGGCTTTAACCTTGGCGTTCAGGCGGCTCTTCTGACGAGCAGCAGTACCTGAGTGCAAAGTGCCTTTCTTTACGGCGCGGTCGATCTCGCTGACGGCAGCGCGGAAAGCCTCGGCGGCTTTATTGGCGTCTTTGGTATCGATGGCGTCCATGACGACACGAACATCGGCGTGGATGGCACGCTTGACTTGCAGGTTGTGGCTGCGGCGCTTAGCAGTTTGACGGACTCGTTTGATAGCAGATTTGATGATTGGCATTGAACTTCTCTCGTTTAATTAGATGAAAAATCACACTATGTCGATTCGTAAACCAACGGCGTGTAAATACCAGAGAATTATATCTGATATAATCAAGAATGTAAAGGAGGTCAACATGGCTAAAGATTTTAGTTTTGATGTAGTAAGTGATTATGATGTTGCCGAGGTAACCAACGCGGTGGACCAGACCAGCCGTGAGCTCATGCAGCGTTACGATTTTAAGGGCACCAGTGCCTCGATCGAGTTTGCTGACAAGGAAAAGAAGGGTCTGAATCTGACGGGCGATACCGAATATCAACTTAAGGCAATCGTTGATGTATTGCAGGGTAAGTTGGTAAAACGCGGTGTTAGCCTTAAGGTTCTCGATACTAGCGGCCAGATTGTGCAGGGTGGTAAGGAAATGCGTTGGAGCTTGCCCTTTCTCAAGGGGTTAGATCAGGAGAAAGCCAAGAAAGTTACCAAACTTATTCGCGATAACTTCCCAAAAGCTAAGACGCAGATTCAGGGCGAAGAAGTTCGCGTGTCGAGTACGAGCAAGGATGACCTTCAAGGAATCATGAATTTGTTACGCGAAACACCATTTGATTTCCCGCTAGATTTCACTAACTATCGCTAGGCGGAGATGATGATTAGTATTGTTCAAACAACCAGCGATACCCGAGCCGAACTAGATGAGCTTGCAGGAAGCCTTGTTTTTAAGCGACTGGCTGCCTGTGGGCAAGTTGAGGGGCCGTTTACCAGTGCCTACATTTGGGAGGAGGAGATGAAGACAGGTAAAGAATATCGTCTTACACTCAAAACAACTTCTGGGCACATTGCCGCCATTGAAACCTATATTAAGGAAAACCACAGCTACGACCTGCCTGAAATCATCTCTTTTCAGGTGGTGGCCAGCAAAGAGTATGAAAATTGGGTGGTTGCCGAAACTTCCTGAGGTGTGTTGCGGTAAATACTATTAATAATAATAGTATTTACTTATGAGGCGTTGGTTGGATCCCAGCAGGTTCGGAGGTTTTCGTTGAGATCGTCGAGTAGGACCATATCTTTTTTCGTAATAGTAAAATCGAATACGTTAAGGTTCTGGGAAATACGCTCAGGATTTTTAGACTTTGGAATTACTACCATACCGTGTTCAATAGCCCAGCGGATCATGATTTGGGCGGGCGATTTGTCATAATGACTCGCGACCTCCGCAATAGTTGGGTCGTCCATCTTTTTACCATGCGCAAGGGGGCTATAGGCCTCGACCACGATGCCATGTTTATCGCAGAAATCCAGTAATTCTTTTTGATACAAGAACGGGTGGAACTCAACCTGATTTATAGCTGGAACAATATCGGTTTGTTCCATGAGTTCAGTGAGATGGCGAATCGTAAAGTTACTGACGCCGATTGCTTTGGCCTTGCCTTCTTTGTGTAGCTCTTCCATGACCTTCCAGCTCTCATTACGCTCCGGAACGGGGTAGTGGATGAGATAGAGATCGACATAATCGACATCCAGGCGCTTAAGGCTCTTCTCGAGAGCTTTGTGCGGATCATTGTGATCGCCATTCCAAAGCTTAGTGGTCAAAAAGATATCTTCGCGGTCCAGTGTACTATTTTTCATAGCATGGCCTACACCTTTTTCGTTAAGGTAGATGCGTGCAGTATCAACGTGACGGTACCCAGCATCAAAGGCCGCAGCAGTGGCTTTTTCGGCTCTGGAGCTAGGATTAATTTGCCACGTTCCAAAACCGATCTGAGGGATAAGGGCGCCGGTGTTGAGCTTACGGGTGTTTTGCTTCATGATAGTAGTATAGCAGGACTTGACAGTACGGTTTTTGTTCGG
>CAYPFI010000061.1:0-4899 GCA_964410005.1 uncultured Candidatus Saccharibacteria bacterium
TTTGAGCTGCGCATGTCAACATTATTAAATGTGCAGCTATTTACGTTCAATCGATTTATATCGCAGTTGTTAAATCGGACATTCGTCAGCGTTGATCCTTGGAGATCAGCCTCAGCTAAGACACAGTCGGTAAACACTACATTCTTAATCTTGCTGCCGCGGAAGTTGACCATGTCAAGCTTGCAGCCGATGAACTCAACATTTTCAGCAACAAGGGTGTGAGCTATAAGGCCGCTCATGCGAGCACCTTTAATGATGGTACGGCGTAATAGCGATTCGGTCATCTCGGCGGCGGCCCATGAGCCACCATTAATTACGCTATCGATAAAGCTTACTTTTTCGAGGTTCTTACCATCAAGTATCTGGTTCTTAATATCAGCTTCATCGTAAACAGCATTATCAAGCACCTTGTCCTGTGTAGCAAACTGGGCGGCTTTAGGCTTTTCAACGGTAAAGTTCTTCATTGTTCCTAGCGGTCACTGGGCAGCGGAAAGTTTTTGCAGAGATCTTTGACTTCGGCATGAATGGCAGCGAGCTTGGCTTCGTCGTTGACGTTTGTAATAGCCAGATCAATCCAAGTTGCTACCTGCTCCATCTCAGCTTCTTTCATGCCGCGGGTGGTAAGGGCTGGAGTTCCAAGGCGGATGCCAGATGGATCAAACGGCGAACGAGGATCGAATGGTACAGTATTCTTATTAACAGTAATGCCTGCTTTACCCAACGCTGCCTCGGCTTCGGCGCCGCTGATATTCTTATTGGTGAGATCGGCGAGCAGCAGGTGATTATCGGTACCGCCAGTTACGAGGTTATAGCCCTTATCGAGCAGTCCTTCGGCAACCTTCTTAGCATTCTTAACAATCTGATGACCATAGTCTTTAAACTCTGGCTGAGCTGCCTCTTTGAGTGCCACGGCAATGGCAGCAGTTTGGTGATTATGTGGACCGCCCTGAAGGCCAGGAATGATGGCGCGATCGATGAGTGTTGGAATGTTCTCTTTAGTGCGTTCCACCTTTTTAAGTGGGGTACTCTTCTTGCCGTTGGTGAGGAGTAGTGCGCCTCGAGGGCCACGTAGTGTTTTGTGGGTGGTGGTCATGATGACGTCGGCAATGCCAGCAGGGCTTGGATGAGCACCAGCGACTACCAGGCCAGAAATGTGTGAGATGTCGGCAAGGAGAAATGCTCCAGCTACATCAGCGATTTCGCGGAGGCGCTGCCAGTCAAAAATACGTGGATAAGCCGTGGCGCCAACGACGAGCAGCTTTGGTTTGTGCTCTTTAGCCATGCGTTCCATCTCATCGTAATCAAGGTAACCATCTTTATCGGTTTGGTACTGCACTGAATTATAGAGAGTGCCGGAGAAGTTAACTTTTAAGCCGTGAGTCATGTGCCCGCCAAAGTAGAGTTCGAGACCCATGACGGTATCGCCCGGATCAAGCAGTGCATGATAGACCGCTTGGTTGGCAGGTGAGCCGCTGTAGGCCTGAACATTGGCATGATCAACACCAAACAGCGCGGTGGCTCGATCGCGCGCAATGTTCTCGACGGCATCAACGAACTCGCAACCGCCATAGTAGCGTTTGCCAGGATAACCTTCACTATATTTATCGGTCATGCGGCTACCAAGTGCGGCTAGCACTGCGGCGCTGGCATGGTTCTCGCTCGGTATCATCTCCAGTCCGGTGCGCTGGCGATTACCTTCAGCGATGATTAAATCAGCTATGTCTTTATCTTCTTGTTGTAACGCTTCAAAAAATTCCATTGATTCCCCTCACTTGTTAATCTAAGTATATCAGGTTGCAACGGAAATTAGATCATGCGCACAAGTCCTCAAGTAAGTTATACTGTATATAAGTATAACAAATATAAAAAATGGGGGAACACATGGCGCACGTTCATGACAAAATCGACTTTACCGTAAGTGCCTACATTGTGCACCCCGATCTCGACAAGATCTTAATGATCCATCACAAGAAGCATAATCGATGGCTGCAAGTGGGTGGCCACGTGGAGCTCGACGAGGATACTGACACGGCGCTTTTACGCGAGATAGAGGAAGAATGCGGGCTTAAAGTTGAACTGCTTGCTAAAGCACCTGGCAAATCTGCGCCAGGGCAAAAAGTACTTCATTGTCCCGACTTTATGAATATTCACGATATTAGTGCCGAGCACAAACACCTCGATCTCCGCTATGTAGTGATTGCAAAGTCGGACAAGGTAAAGCTCGAGGAAGATGCTCATAACGATATTCGTTGGTTCACTCAGCATGAGTTGTACCGACCGGAATATAGCATCCCTTCTCATGATCGCTGGTATCACTTAGAAGCCATCAAGATGGCCAAGGCTCATCACGCCAAAGGTTGACAGATAGCTCGTAGAAGAAGATTATAAACCTAGCCACTCAGTGGCGACTCGTGACCACAGAAAGACCACCAGAAGGAGACTATACGAGATACCCACATTGGTAGCGCAGCCGAACACTGCGTACGATTTGCCGGTGCAATCGCATCATTCGAGGTCACCCTCAATGATGTCGTCATCGGCCAGGCCATGGTACTCGGCTTCTGCTCGGAATGCTTCCGACACCACTTCGCGGGCATCGCGCCCGACGGAGAGGTGATCGAGGTTGACGAGGAAGGCGAATCCCTCGATGGCGAGGGCGCGGCCGTCGCTCTGATCAAGCGACACCTGTCGGCAGCTGAACTTGTGGCTGCCTGACACCATCACGTGACGGTCATGCTGGGGAGCATGTTCATTGGATACACCGTCACGCCGGTCGGCCGGGGCCCCTTGCGGGCCCTGGCCTGCCTGGCCTCACTTTATGCTCATAAGTCCCGCAAAACGACCAGCTTTTGGATCGCGCTGATGACTAAAGAAATAATCTGTATGTTTGGTGCAAATATCCGTTCGAATAATGGTTTGAGCACCGGCATCTCGTAGCTGTTCTTCATTAAGACTCCACAAATCGAGCGGTGCATCATCAAACACATAACAACATGGGCCGATACTCGGGCCGATTGCGACCTGCACATCCTGGGCACGAGATCCACGTTCTACTAATTGGTAGAGCATCAATTTAGCGATACCAGCGAAGGTGCCCCGTCGACCAGCATGCGCCACTGCCACCTGTCTTTTAATTGGATCGACAAAGAGCAATGGCACACAATCCGCCACCATTACCGCGAGTAATGCCCCCTTGTCGCTCGTAACTAACCCATCTGCATCGCCAAAGCTCGATTCATGATCATGCGCTCCTCTGCCAATATCTGACTTCCCAACAATCTCAATATTAGCAGCATGTATCTGCTGCATTCCCGTCCAACTATCCTGATCAGTACCAAGCGCTCGAGCAATCTTCTCGCGAGTTTGAGCCGCCCCCTCAAATCGATATGACACATTCCCTGCCTCGGCCAGACTAAAGCCTTGTGCCAGCCAGCCGAATTCCTGCCATTCAGCAACCGAAACCACATTGCCACTCTTTACCAAGTTGTGATTGGCCCAGTTCATGTAGTCTTACGGAGTACACGTAGCCGATATTGACCAAGACCGACAATCGCAACACATATCGTTAAGAGATAGATCGGAAATGAATAGTATTCAAAAGTCCACGTATTGATGGTAAGTAGAGTAATAGCAGCGGCAACAGCACTCAGGGTAAAAGCTGTATAGTTTTCAGATTCTGGATCTTTATACGTCTTTACAAGCGTCGGAATGGCAGCGAGACCGTCGGCCAAAACGCTAAATAAGATGGCGATGTTACCCGTACGTGTTATCAGCCATAGCACTAAGCCGACTAGAGATAAGGCACCGCAAATCATGTCAAAACGAGTTGCTTTCCAATAGGATTTTTTATTAACAAATGATGCGATCAATACAAGCAACGGACCGAAACCGCTCGTGAAAGTCGTAAGAGCGCTAACACCAACCCCCTGGGACAGCATCGCTGCAAAAGCGACCATGGGCGTTAGCGCCCACATAAACCAGCTGACTCGATTAGGCTTAGTTTTACCCTGCAAGGTAGCAACAATATACACGGCAGCACCTACAAGATTTAACACCGCGGCAAGATAAATGAAATTCTGATTAATCATAGGAATATCATATCATCATTGAAGGAGGCTAATAGGTATAGTAACTGGGATTACTCAGCTCGTTTGAACCTTGGTCCAGTCCACCCGTGGCGACTGCAAAGATGAGCCAGCCAATCAGTGCAGCAGTAGCAATAATAGCTCCAATAACAATTGCGTAGTTACTCCAGTGTACTCCTGGTCGATTCTCTGCGGTGGTGCTTGTCAGTAGTTGATAGCGGAGGGCCATGGCGGGAATCAAAACAATGCTTAAGACAACGTTCAAAAGACCACCTAAGAAGGGCACGATATAGACCAAGGCCGGTAACGTCGAAACAGACCACACTTCAAAGACACGACCACGGACCAGCTCGCGACTTCGCTTCATACTAGCCATCACACCAAGATCTTCTTTAACAAGAGCGTAAAGACTGAGACTAAACCAAGCCGAGAAGATGAATCCCGGAATAACGAAGAGCAGGTAGCCACCCAGAATGGCCAGTGCCGTAAGGACGGAGATGCCCAAGGCGCGCCAGATAAACTTTCGTGCTTGCGCAAGCGTGGGTTTCAACGCAACTTTTTGATTATCAACAGCAGCCAGGAGAATAATCGCAAAGGCTGGGCCGGCTAGTAATGCCAGAATGAGGAATGCTGCAAACGAAGCAAATCCGATGACAGCAGCAACGCCAAGGGCAATCGGAGCATCACGGCCAATAAGCCCGATTCCAGTAGCGACAAAGAACCCGAGCACGGGTAGCAATAGGACTCCAAGCAGGGCAAATAGCGTACTAATATTAACGCCAAGGGCATTAGCGCTAGGACCAACCATCTTAAA
>CAYPFI010000062.1:0-4899 GCA_964410005.1 uncultured Candidatus Saccharibacteria bacterium
GTTATTATTTCTTTTTCTTCATTTCAAGTGCGCTTCTAAGTTCTGAAACTAGTGTAATTCTAGGTGCATATTTTTTAAGCAGACTCGAGTAATTTCGGTTTGGTGCAAGGATATTTAATAGCTTGTCTTCGGCATCAAGATACTCTGCAAGACAGAGGAAATCACCATCGCCACTTATAATTATTGCTTTGTCGTATTTGTCATAAACAAGTGCCGAGGCATAAAGCACTAACTCGGCGTCCACATTGCCTTTTTGGCTTCTAACCCCATTTTCGGTAAAAGGCATGGTTGGCTTGAGTACTACTGTGTATCCCATTTCTTGAAGTCTTGCATAAAATGCCTCTTTGCCCGGGAGATTACCAATGAAAAAGTAAGCTTTACTAACTCCATATTTGTTTTTTAAGTAGAGCCGGAACTTCCGAAGATCAATTTTCCAGCCTTCATACTTAATCTCTCCAGTGGTAGAGTCAACAATATCTTTACCAACACCCATATTAAGGTTTTGGCTGTCAATAAAAGCGTATACAACTGGTTGATTATCTTCCACGCTTCTATTATATCAAAAAACCGAACAAAACCGAACAAAACCATACAATGTACAGTGCATAGAATTGTCAGACCAGAAACTTTTTTGCCTCTTTTATTAAAACATCAAATTCACTGTTATCTTTTACCAATGCCACAAAGTCATTAAGTTGCTGTAGCCCGCGATCATAATCAACGAAAGAGGAGTTTAGCCACCCACTCGCAAATAAGAGTGCGGGCTTTTTTGATGAGTCAAACTCAGCTTCTAGAAATTCAACGACCTCTACGGCATTTGTTTTTTCAATCCAGTTTGACTTAAGCTTTCTGTAGTTCTTGAGCCCCTTGTCGAAATCACCATTATATAGACTAAAGAAACCGAAGTTTAAAGTGGGAAGGGGACTCCCCTGATCAATATTTCTCGCCTCAATAGTGTACTTCTTGGCCGCATCTTGATCACCCTTCTTCCATGAGTACAGTGCTAATGACAAATTTGCAAAAAAACTTTTTGGCTGCATATCATGTATTTTCTTGCTCCACAGAAAAGCCTGTTCATAATCATGTTTTTCAATATAGTAAAACTTCGAAATTGACTCGTACAGATCAATTAGGCGCTTGCTTATCTGTTGATTAACAGCATTCAGGTTTGGAAAATTAATATTCTGTTCTCTTTTACTTAAGCCCTCTTTTAAATTCTCTAGAATGCGTGCTGATGCCTCAGCGTACTTAATATCGGGTACAGACGACAAGCATATTGCTAAGGTATATAAGCTAATCTCGAAAACGTTGCCTCCAACCACTTCTATTCCAGGCAAACTGTTGGTCTCTTGAATTCCCCACACTTCTCTCCTGGTCCCGCTCTCTAAATCCTGAATCAGATCTTGTTTTCGATTTTCGTCCACAGGATTGTACTGACAAGTTGTGTTGATATTGAAACGCGATACTTTTACACCATTCACTGTCGCCGTGGTGGTATCTCCCCAGACTAATACGCGTAAATCCTTCGCTTTTAAGTATTTTTCAGCCTGACCGTTGGCGGTAAACTTAAGATCTCCTGGCAACTCTCGAACGTCGACGATATCGGCTATTCCTTGGCTATCCACACTTCGACGAAAAAATTTCTTGACTTCCTCGACTAAATTTTTTGTCTCGTCCGTTGTCTCGAGAACAAACGCTATGGCCATGACTTTCTTGTCATAAATTTTATACAAGCGGTAGCACCACTGTGCACCAATGCAGAATTCAATAAGTACAAACATGTACAGATAATACTGAGGGGGTAGTGATATGCCAATCTGCTTTAGACCTGTAGCCAAGATGAGTAAAAACACAAAATTAATAGCCGATCCAATAGCTAAGCTTGCTTTTGTTGACCAATCGGTTTTACGGGCCATTTCAATTAGTGGGAATATATTGTCTGCTTTACTCATCTACTACACTTTTAACTAGTAAGATTATAACCTATGTAATCAGTAAATTAAGAACATGCCGGCACATTTGGTACAATAAACACATGAAAACGACGTACGAGACGGTTGTGTTGGGCTTTGGCAATCATGCCGCTATCGAGATCCCGCCGGAGCAGTTGGCCGCATTAGGCGGTAATAAACGAGCGCCGCTCAAGGTTACCGTTAAGGATTATACTTATCAGAGTACCGCCGCCGGTATGGACGGCCAGACGCTCGTCGTATTCCCAACCAAGGATCGTCTGGCCTCCGGCGTCGCATCCGGCGATAGGGTAATCGTTACCCTCGAGCTCGATAGTGGGTATCGGGAGGTAGATGTGCCCCATGAGTTGAAGTCCGCCTTGCAAGCCGCCGGGTTGTGGCAGATATTTTATGACTTGAATTACAGCACGCGCAAAGAGTATGCCAGGGGAGTGCGCGAGGCTAAGGCCGAAGAGACCAAGGCCAGGCGGGTGGAGAAGGTGATTGAGGCGTTAAAAGGGTAGACCTTAAGTCAATTTAATGGTAATATAACGCCAGCTCTCACCCTAACCGCAACCCCAGGAGCGCACCCATGTTCATCAACGAAGACGGCGATGTCATCATCGTCGTCGATGTCGAGATCACCGACACCACCGGCCATCCCATCCGGCGCCATGTCTCGCTGCAGCGCAAGTACTCGCCCTACGAGTTCACCTCCATGATGGAGCCGCAGGCCGGCGACAAGCTGAAGTTCCGCGGTGTCGAGCTCGTGCTCAAGTGGCGCGAGCAGGACATCTGCCTCGGCTCCGTCAACCACGTCACGACCCTGGTGTGCGAGTACACCATCGTGATCCCGGGTCCAGAGGACAAGGAGCGGGTGATCCAGGCCCTGATCGCTAGCGATCTCAAGCCGCTCACCGACGCCGACTTCAAGCCCGTCAGCAGATCCTGACCACCCAACCCGTTTCTCGCGGGGAGTACGCTTTACGCGGCCGCTCCTCTCGAGGGGCGGTTTAGCGTTTATAGCATTTACATTTTGTGTCTTTTGGTTTATAATTTGTAATTATCTTTCCCCGAGCTACCAGGAGTAGCCTTGAACCTCGATAAGTACTTCATGCAGTTCTGGCACATCGTGCTCAGAGAGTTGCGCAAGCTGACCAAGGCTTCCAACCTCATCCTCGCCGAGATCGTCCTCGTGGCATCTGTGGTCGTCAACATCGTCCTCTGCGACATCTTCTCGCTGCCGATGGCCATCGCTGCCCTCTTGTGGCTCTGGCCGCTCATCGAGCGCGCCAGCGACCGAGCCGCCAAGCAGGATTCGGACTTCATGTCCCTGGGTGAGATCAAGGCCGTGATGATCGTTCGGTTCCTCGCCATGATGCTGGTGGTTCTGCAGCTGCCGATCTGGCTGCTGACAGACACCGTCCCTTGGTGGGCCGCAATCCTGTACGCCGCCGGCGGACTGCTGTTCGCCGCACCGGGCTACTTCATCTTCGACTTCGAACCGAGCGACGCCCGCTCGTGAAGCAGTCACCCTACGCCACGTCCGGCGCGAGACAACAACATCGCCCTGGAGGTGGCGATTCTCGTTTATACCATAGACATCCTGCTGGATTTACTATAAAGTACTCTAGTCCCGTTCCCGATGCCTCCTGGAGGCCTCATGTCCCACCCCGAAACCAAGAAACGCTGGCCACTCGTCGTCTTCGCCATCCTCTGCCTGATCATCATCGGCGCAGGTGGTGTGCTTGCACTCCAAGAAGACGAGACCAAGGATCCGCGCAGCTACGACGGCAAGGACCCCAAGAAGACCGGCTGCGAGAAGAAGGCCGAGACCATCGGCAAGCCCGTACCCGTGATGATGCCCGATGGCACCAAGTTCGGCGAGCTGCACTTCCGATCCTCAAGAAGCTGCGGCACCGTCTGGGGAACGATCTTCACCAACCAGCCCGAGCCGGCTGGATTCGAGAAGGTCACCATCGAGTCCATCCGCCACAAGGACGGCAAGAAGCTCAGCTACGACGGCGGGTACGACACCAACCCGACCGACGGTCGCATCTGGGGCGACATGCTCGGTAGCAGCGAAGAGATCGGCTGCGTCGAGATCACCGCCCAGGTCTTCCAGAACGGTGAGGATGGACCCCTCGCCACCACCGGCTGCCTCACCATCTGAGGCCACCATCGTCCAAGAGCCCTACGCCACTTCTGGCGCGAGAAACCAACATCGCCCTGGAGGTGGCGATTCTCGTTTATAAACTAGATTTTTCGATGTCCTCTTTTAGCATTTCTTTGCGCAGCCATAAACGATCGGCAACTGCAAGATCACCTTCAAATGTTATACCTAAGAGATGCTCCAGCCATTGTTGAACTTTGCTACTATCAGATACAAAGTAGCTTTTACCCTCACCCACACTGATAAGATTCATAAACCAATCAGACTGAATGGCACTCAGGGCTTCTTTGAGGGCATCACCGTGCTTTTCAAGCGCAATATGGCCATCCCAGACCGCAAACTGGCCAATGCAAACTCTTGTATCGTAGGTCTTGAATTCGAGAATCTTGGTATCATTTTTAACTGCCGCGACGGCATCTTGCAAAATTGCCTCTTGGCACTCAGTAAAGTATTGGGCTGGCCAGTCTTTGGGCAGATCGGCAATCTTAAGTAGTTCAGTATAAGCCTGCTTGTCACGTTCCGTACTGACCGTAGCCTGAAAGTTAAGTGTGTTATCGAGGATGCCACATATGAGCAGTCGAGCCGATGGTTTACTCATTGATTGCAGTAAGCCTGATTTCTGCCATTTTTCGTACACTAATGTGCAGGCAGCACCAATGTAATCGATGGTAGCCTTATCGCCAATCCGCTGCTGCCAATATTCTTCAAAACCTGGATGATGATCAATAACTTCGTCCACCCGATCACGATCAACAAAATCCTCGAACCAGTCCGGAT
>CAYPFI010000063.1:0-4886 GCA_964410005.1 uncultured Candidatus Saccharibacteria bacterium
TGCCTTCAAAATCGAGCTTTAGTGGCTCGATAACCGAGGCCAGCTTCTCCCCTGCTCGACTCACATACTGCATCTGATTCTTGAGGCGAATGTCGACATCATCAGCAAACTGATGACCTGGCTTAGTCCAGGTATTCTCATTCACAATAACTTCGCCAGCCATAATTAAGGCGGCGGCTTTATTGCGCGTATCAGCCAGCCCCCGCTCCACCATGAGAACGTCGAGGCGCTGTTTCACTACTTTTTGCGCTCCAGGTAGGCACCAGTGCGGGTATCGACTTTGATCTCATCACCTTCTTTGATGAACAATGGTACGAGAACATTTACCCCAGTCTCAAGGGTGGCATCCTTAAGCGAACCAGTAGCCGAGTCGCCTTTAACACCGGGTTCAGTATACGTAATCTTAAGAAAGACTGAGTTGGGCATATCGATGCCGATGATCTTATCGTTGAACTTAAACAACTGCACGACCGTCCCTTCAGTCAGATACTTAGCCTGATCACCCAGGATATCCATGGAGACCTGCACCTGTTCATAGGTATCAGTATCCATAAAATGGAGGTCATTACCTTCGGCGTACAGATACTGCATCTTGGGACGCTCTAATTCGGCTGGCGTAGCCTTTTCGGCAGCCCGCCAGGTCTTCTCGGTTACCGCACCATTTAAGAGATTTTTAATCTTTGTGCGCATTTGAGCACCACCACGCCCCATGCTGACGTGTTGGTTCTCGGTGATGCGATATGGCACACCATCGATCTCGATGAGTACACCCTTGGTAAGTTCGTTAATTCCGTACATAGGTTTCCCCTATTACTTAACGACGAATGGCAGAATAGCGATGTGACGAGCACGCTTGAGGCTGACAGCCAAGGCACGCTGGTGCTTCTGGCAGCTACCGGTGCGCTTGCGGCTTTCAATCTTGCCATAGCTATTCAGGAAGCGCTGCAGCAACTTCACGTCTTTGTAATCGATCTCTTGGACTTTTTCCGCGCAAAAGCGGCATACTTTTTTATTGTAAAAATTGGCCATTTAAAATTCTCTCCTCTTAAAATGGAATATCGTCTAAATTGATAGGTTCGTCGCCCAAGTCTTCAATAACTACATCTTTGGGCTTATTGTTGGCAGCAGGTGCTGCAGGAGTAAAGTTACCGCCGCCGGCTGGTGCGTCGCCGCGACCATCCAGGAAGCTGATGTCGCTGGCTACGATTTCGGTACGTTGGCGCTTAACACCGTCTTTTTCCCAACTCTGGGTTTGCAGACGACCAACTACGAGCACCTTGCGACCCTTGCTCAGGTACTGGCTAGCGAGTTCGGCTAGCTTACCCCAGGCAACGATCTCGTGATACTCAACGGCTTCTTTGCGCTCACCACTTGGATCTGACCATTGGCGGTTGGTAGCAACAGCAAAGCTGGCTACATTCTGACCACTTGGGGTGTTACGCATTTCGGGATCCCTAGTGAGGTTACCCATAATGATTGCTTGATTGAAGCTCTTAGCCATAACTAACCCTCCTTAACTTCTTCGGTCTTCTTCTCTTCTTTAACGTCTGCTTTCTTGTCATCTTTGACTTCAGCAGTAGGCTCAGCAGCCGTAGTGGCTACGATGATGTGGCGCATGATTTCTTCCGTCAACAGAATGTCACTTTCGATCTTGGCAACCTTGGTAGGTTCAACCATGATGTCAAAACAAACGTAGACAGCAAAGTCCTGCTTGCGAATCTTGTAAGCCAGCTTACGCTTGCCCCAATTATCTTTCTTAGTAATGGTACCGCCTGAGTTGGCGATAATGGTTTCGATCTTGGCAATCGGCGTATCAACGTCGATCTCTAGATCTGGGTGCAACAGCACCACGAGTTCGTACTTGCGCATAGCGCTCCTTTCTACGGGATCCATCAGTACCGATGGATGTCCTAGAACATGTTGTCTAGAACAGTAAGGTTAATATTTCCTAGTTATTCTAACAGATCAGCAACAGATATGCAACAGATGCTAGCTTCAGAGACTTAGTAGCTACTATTGACAAATTACACTATCTGTGCTAATATTATTCGTATCCTCGTCGGAGAACACGGCCACCGGCCGAGCACCCTGAGGGGTGAGCTCACGAGGTTCCAAGGCGTTCGCACACCGCGTGCCACGCCATCCATAGCGTTAGACCCCTAGCGCGCACCTACCGGAAGGATCACCTTGATCCACCGTAATCGCGGACCCCCGCAATGCAACCGATTGGGGCTGATGTCCCGATAGGCCACGCCTGGTCGTTCTCGCATCGAGAGATGCAAGGTTCCAAACGACTCGGCGTCGGGCCGCTCATCGCATTAGCACCTCCGGCACCTCCACTACAGCCCACATGGCTCCGGGATCCTTCGGGATTCCGGAGCCGGGCACAACATTATGATCACAAGCGACAGCCTCAGGGCTGTTTTTTGTTAGGCAGGCGTGGGCTCGGCTTCACTCTTAGCGGGTGAGATAATACTCGCGTCACTGACAATGATCTTGTTATCTTCAGTTTTGATAATATTATTTCGATCAACAACAAGATTATTCACCATGAGATTCTTGAGCAATGAGGGCTTAATGTAGATCTTTTGGATTAGATTACCAATTGTGTCGACGGAGTAGTCCTCTACCTTACCGAGTTTATGGCCGCGTTCAGTCACTACTGGCTTACCAACCACCTGGTAATTGCGGTCAACGACATCGCCTAAGCGGATAATCTCACCGATGTCTTCAATATCTTCAAGCGAGTCGATAATAATACCTGAGCGGCTAAATTCGCGGATGTCTCGTAATAGTAATACATGGTCTTGCCCGCGCCAGCCCGGAGATTTGCAAAACAGCGCGGCAACTTCGAGTTTATCGGCCTCAACAAGCATACTGCCAGCCATAGCTACCGGATGCCCATTGCGAATGCTCAAGATTGGGCTATCTTGAATCTGACTAGCTAGTATTAACATGCCTTCATTATACAACACATCTCCTCCTGAATAACCGTATTGTGCTTGCGCTTATGATTGTACTTACGCTAATATAGGAATTACTAAATGAGGGTGTATTTGGTGATTATCGTAGGTTTATGGCTGGCAGCTGCATTGCTCATGTATCGTCTCTTTGCAGTAAGCAGCTCTTAATATCAGAGTACCGATAGCCGTCTCGTAACAGGGCGGCTATTAGTTTATCGTCATTTTCTCGAGATGCATATTTGCTTTGGCGAAGTCTTCTATTGATCGCTTCTTCAAGCGCAGTCTGTTCACTTCCCTCTTCCATCTCGTCCAGTACCTTATCGACGACGGATCGAGCAATCCCTTTTTGAGCCAACTCAGCGGACAGGGCTCGTTTACTCCTTGGCTTAAGTAATAATCGATCGCGGACCCAAGCCCTCGCAAACTCTTCATCATTTAGGAGATTGGCGTTCAATAATCGATCAATAACCTTATCAATAACTCCTGACTCAAACTCTTTACGACGCAAGTAATCTCGTAATTCCTTAGTGCTTCTGCGACGAAGATTGATATAGTTGAGCGCCTTGTCGTGTGCATTGCCAACCTCTGCGGCTTGGCGGATTTGCTCCAACTCAGGCTCATCAATCTCCATACCAACATGCAGCCCAGCGCTGAGCACCGTATTGGCACTTACTGGGAACTTATAGACTTCATCTAGATACAGATTATAGCGATCCGTACGCTTTTTCTGAGGCTTAAGCTCAGTAATACGAGGCATTACGCAGCAGCGTTAGCTTTGCGAATAGCCGCGTCTAGAGTCTTCATCTCCTGTGGTCGATCTTTGAGGAATTGCTTAGCGGCTTCGCGGCCTTGGCCCATCTTCTCATCTTTGTACTCATACCAAGCTCCGCTCTTCTTCACCAGATCATACTTAACGGCCAGATCCAACAGATCGCCAGCAGTAGAGATCCCTTCGTTATACATGATGTCGAATTCTGCCACCTTAAATGGTGCAGCAACCTTATTCTTCACTACCTTCACTTTAACGTGGTTACCGATCACTGAGTCTGCATCCTTAATTTGTTCACTGCGGCGAATATCAAGGCGCACGCTAGCGTAATACTTAAGGGCCTGGCCGCCAGCAGTAGTTTCTGGGTTACCAAACATCACACCAATCTTCATACGGAGCTGGTTAATGAAGATGACCGTGGTCTTACTCTTGCTAATTGAACCGGTCAGCTTACGCAGTGCCTGGCTCATGAGGCGGGCCTGCAGGCCCATATGGCTATCGCCCATCTCGCCCTCGATTTCAGCTCGAGGGACCAGGGCAGCCACTGAGTCAACGACAACGAGATCAACTGCGTTGGAACGCACCAGCGTCTCAGTAATCTCGAGTGCTTGCTCACCGGTATCTGGTTGAGAAATCAACAGGTCGTCCAGATTTACGCCAATACGAGCAGCGTATTCAGGATCAAGGGCATGCTCAGCATCCACAAAGGCAGCAATACCACCGCTCTTTTGTACTTCTGCTACCCCGTGCAGTGCAAGCGTGGTCTTACCACTACTCTCTGGTCCATAAATCTCAATAATACGACCTTTGGGAATACCGCCGCCAAGTGCCAAGTCCAGCGACAGGCTGCCGGTTGGGAAGGTCTCGACATCAATCTTATGACCCTCACCTAGTTTCATAATTGAGCCACTACCAAATTGCTTTTCGATCTGTGCAACCGCTACATCAATGGCTTTTAAACGATCATTTTTATCACCCGAGACACGTTTTCCGTCTTGCATTGCCATACCTTCAATTTTTTCTACTTTGGCTTTTGCCATACAACCCTCCAGAATTTATTTTGCAGCCCCTTACGCTCAACATTACCGAACAAAAACCGTACTGTCAAGTCCTGCTATACTACTATCATGAAGCAAAACCTCCTTAAGCTCAAC
>CAYPFI010000064.1:0-4814 GCA_964410005.1 uncultured Candidatus Saccharibacteria bacterium
TTGGCAGGTATGGTTAAAGAAAGTACTTCCATCCCAGTAGTGGCCGCCACATCACAAGCAACGGCTGTTAAGCGAGCGCTTTCCAGCAACAGTGAGCTGATACTGGTAACCGGCTCATTCTATTTCTTGGGTGAAATAAGTGAGGCGCTGCAATCATAATGAAGGTAAGTATCATCTGTGTGATCAGTCTTGATGGCTACTTAAACCCAATACTTAAGATGAGCCCTCGATGGAGCTCACGAGAAGACCATCGTCACTTAATTCGAGCAACAAAACGATCTGGGGTTGTAATAATGGGCCAGAATACATTTACTTACTCATACTTTAAGAAGGCACTACCGGAACGGTGGAATATTGTTGTCACGCACGACACTGATCAAAAACCGGTCGAGAATGTCTGGTTCACAAATGATGCACCCAAAACAATATTAGAAGCGGTTCAAAAAAAAGGCTACGATGAGGTAGTAATTGTCGGCGGCTCTATGATCAATAGTTTGTTTATGAATGCCGGCCTGGTTACTGATCTCTATATTACCGTTACTTCTAGCATTTTTGGCAGCGGTATTCCATTATTTGCAAACCTGGATAACCCTTTAGAACTGGCGCTGAAACTTGTTGATTCCAGCCCGCTTGGTCCGGGCGAAATCCTTAATCACTACAAGGTTATGTAGCTACTTCATACCTTTTGTATGCATCAATGAAAGCGTCAGTAAAATCTTCTGGCGATTCACTCATCCACTTATCGAGGTCTGCCATTAAAACCCACTTACCATCCATCACCTCTTCTGGATCCAGATTAATTACTTGATTATCGTATATGCCCACATAGATCTCCTGAAAACGACGCATGGGCTTGCCGCTAGGATGAGCTTCTTCCGCGTAATACTTAACTAGGAGGTTAAGTTTTACATTTTTTATACCAAGCTCTTCTTCAAGTTCACGATAGGCAGCCTGTTCGTAGTCTTCGCCAGGATCAACGTGGCCGGCCGCTGACTGATCCCACAGGCCAGGCGCTACACCCATACTCATGGCACGACGCTGCAAATAGAGTTTTCCATTTTTATCAAAAAGAAATACGCGCGCAATTCTATGACGAAGCTGCTTGGCAACCATTTCCTCGTAAGGAACAATACCAATTACTTTATCATGCTCATTAACAACTTCGATGTCAGCCATGAGGCTATTTTACCACTGGAGAGCGCCGCCAACCTTGTATTCGGTTACACGGGTTTCGAAGAAATTTTTCTCTTTGGCAAGATCGATGGTTTCACTCATCCATGGGAATGGATTGGTTGAATTATACACAGGCTTAAG
Organism: uncultured Candidatus Saccharibacteria bacterium; assembly: GCA_964410005.1. GTDB lineage: Bacteria > Patescibacteriota > Saccharimonadia > UBA4664 > CAYXHD01 > CAYXHD01. The sequence goes on from CAYPFI010000064.1 coordinate 1,315, forward strand.
CCCAATACTTTCGAGGCGACGATCAGCAATATGCTGGATATACTGACGGAAGCTTTCAGCGCTCATACCAAAGATACCTTTAGGGAAGGCGGTCGCAGCAAACTCACATTCAAGCTCAGTACCGCGCTTAACCAAGTCAATAATGTGATCCTGGAATTCCTGCGTCCAAACTTCGGGCTGCTCTTTCTTAATAGTATTAATCAGGTTAATACCAAAGTTGAGATGCTGGCTTTCATCACGCATGATGTATTCGATCTGCTCAGCAGTGCCTTGCATTTTATTCTGACGCTTAAAACCAAAGACCACGGCAAAGGAAGAATAGAAGAAAATACCTTCCATGATGAGCGAGAAGATGACCAGGTTTTCGACAAACTTTTGATCGTTTTCGAGCGTACCGGTTTTAAAGTTTGGATCAAAAATACCTTCGTTAAAGCTCAACACAAAGTTGTCTTTGTTGTAGATACTCTCTACTTCACGATACATATTAAAGATCTTACCTTCATCGAGGCCGAGACTTTCCACAATATACTGGTAGGCATGGGTGTGAATAGCTTCTTCGTAGCCTTGACGCAGAAGGTACATGCGACATTCTGGACTCGTAATGTGCTTGTAAGCGGCGAGCACAATATTGTTAGCAGCAATTGAATCAGCAGTAGTAAAGAATCCTAAAACCGTTTGAAAAGCCTGGCGTTCATCTTCGCTGAGAACATCGTTACTTGCCCACTGCTCGTAATCCTTCTGCATATTGATTTCGGTTGGCAGCCAGTGGTTGGCGTTACCAGCCATGTAGGCATCCCAAGCAAAAGTGTGACGCATTGGATACAACTGGATTACGTCAGCATCGGCCCCATTAATGATACGGCGCTGATTGATGTCGACTTTGCTGTCAGTTTTTTTGATTGGCATGGTACTCTCTCCTCTTTTTGTTAGCGATTCATTTACTATTCAGTACTTGCTGCGACCTGTTCGCTACTGGCGGTAGCAATGGCAGCTTCAGTTTCATCGGCCTCAGTATTGTTTCCGGTCAATGTCGTTGACTGACCACGAGTGTGAGTGGCACCATATTCAGTAGTTCCAACGGTCGACTTCTCTACCTGGCTGGCGCCTAGAGTTCGGAGATAGTAGGTAGTTTTAAGGCCCATGTCCCAAACGGTTCGATAGATCTTATCAATATCGGCGCCGTTAGTACCAGCATAGTAAATGTTGAATGATTGGCTTTGATCAATCCATTTACCACGATAAGCAGTAGCTTTAATGAGCCAGTCTGGAGCAATATCAAAGACTTCTTTGTACTTATTGCGTAAGTTCAGTGGAATTTCTTCGATCTGGCTAATATTACCATCGTAGTACTTGAGCTTCTTGAGCATGATGCTGTTCCAGAGGCCAAGCTTTTTAAGGTCGTTAATGAGGTAGGTATTAATGACGAGGAAGTCGCCGCCTTGGTTACTCTTAACATAGATGTTCTTGTAAATTGGCTCGATGGTTGGCGTGCAGCCGGAAATGTTAGCAATGGTAGCAGTTGGAGCCACCGCCAGGGTATTTGAGTTACGCATGCCATTTTCTTTGATGGCACGACGTACTACCTCCCAGTCCATGGTAGTGCTGCGATCAACATCGATAGTGATGCCGCGCTCTTCTTCGAGTAATGCAAGCGTATCGATTGGCAGTAAGCCACGATCCCATTTAGAACCCTTATAGGTTTCATAGGTACCACGTTCTTTAGCAAGGTTTGAGCTAGCAAGAATAGCATAGTAACTGACCATTTCCATGCTGGTATCAGCAAACTTCACACATTCCTTGCTACCAAAGTCAATGTTCTGGTGGTAGAGCGCATCTTGGAAACCCATGATACCAAGGCCAACTGGACGGTGGCGATAGTTAGAGTTCTTTGCTTCTTTAGTTGGATAGAAGTTGGGGTCAATAACGTTGTCGAGCATGCGCATGGCAAGCGTTGCGGTTTCTTTAATTTTAGCCTCATCAAGCTTACCATCTGTCATGTGACGAGCGAGATTAATTGAGCCAAGGTTACAGACGGCCGTTTCATCGGCGCTCGTATTGAGCGTAATTTCAGTACAGAGGTTTGAACTATGAACAACGCCGCAGTGGTCTTGAGGTGAGCGGACATTACTTGGGTCCTTGAAGGTAATCCAGGGATGACCAGTCTCGTAGAGCATACTGAGCAGCTTGCGCCACAAATCTTGAGCTTGCATGGTCTTGTACATACGCAGCTCGCCGGCCTTACCCATCTTTTCGTATTCTTCATACTTGGCTTCAAATTCGCGACCGTAAATGTGGTGGAGCTCAGGTACTTCATCTGGAGAGAAGAGACTCCATTCACCATTTTCGCGCAGACGCTTCATGAAGAGGTCAGGAATCCAGGCAGCGGTGTCCATATCATGGGTACGGCGACGTTCATCACCGGTATTCTTGCGGAGTTCAGCAAATGATTCAATATCGGCGTGCCAGACTTCGAGGTAGGCACAGGTTGCACCACGGCGCTTACCGCTACGGTTAATGGCGGCAGTGGTATCGTTAGCAACCTTGAGGAATGGAATGACACCTTGACTCTCAACGCCAATACCCTTAATAAGCGAGCCGGTGGCGCGCAGGTTGGTCCAGTCATTACCAAGACCACCACTCCACTTAGAAAGCTGGGCATTATCGCCAATACTCTTAAAGATGTGATCGAGTGAATCTTCGACGGTCGTAAGGTAACAAGAGCTCATCTGAGGGCGCACGGTACCAGCGTGGAAGAGCGTAGGTGTTGATGGCACAAAACGTAGCTTGCTCATGATGCGGTAGAACTTAATAGCCCACTCATCGCGGTCTTGCTCATCAATGGCGAGGCCCATGGCCACACGCATCCAGAAGCTTTGAGGAGTTTCGAGAATTTTAAGGGTCTCAGGATGACGAAGCAGGTAACGGTCGTACAGGGTTTGAACACCGAGATACATGAATCGATCATCGTTTTTGATTTTAATCTGGCTCGCAAGTTTTTCGAGGTCAAAGTTGAGGAGCTTGCGATCAAGCTTACCTGCCTCAACGGCAATCTTGGTGTTAGTCACAAAAGCTCGGCGGACAGCGCCTTCGGGGTCATGACCAACCTTATCACCATAAGCTTCACGGTAGCTTTGCTGAGCAAGTAAGCGGGCAGCAACGCGCGAGTAAGCTGGATCACGCTCAACGAGAGCACGAGTAGCCATGACCAGCACCTTGCTGATCTCAGCGGTGCTCATGCCGTCATAGGCATCGGTCTGAGCCTGCTCGGCAATGACGTCAACATCGACATCTTCTTCGTAGCCCTGAGTAGCATACCCAAGTACGGCTTTAATCTTGCTCAGGCTAAAGCGTTGGCGCTCACCATTGCGCTTAACCACAAACATAGCTGGGCCGTCATACTCTTCTTGCTGCTCCTGAGCCTCTTTGCGATCCTGCGTATGGGTATAGCGGTAAATAAAATAAACTTTGTCGACATCAAAATAAACGACAGCCAACAAGAC
>CAYPFI010000065.1:0-4649 GCA_964410005.1 uncultured Candidatus Saccharibacteria bacterium
AGTTTTTACAGCCCTGCGGTGTATCATAGGTGTATGAGTAAACATCAGACCGCCAGCGATGCCGATCTCGTAGCCCAGGTTATCGCGGGTGATGTTGAAGTGTACGGAGAGTTAATGCAGCGCTACGAAACCAAACTCCTACGCTACGTGACCTATCTGCTGGGTGGTGATTATGCCAGTGCCGATGTGGTGCAGGAAACCTTTATTAAGGCTTATACGAACCTGAGGAGCTACAAACCAAAATATAGCTTTAGCGCTTGGATTTATCGGATTGCCCATAATACCGCGATTAATACGGCCAAGAAGCATAAACACGAAGTAGCTATGCCCGATCCCGAGATCGCCGAGACATTACCAGAATTTTCTATGCCAGATAATTTGGGCGAGGGGATGGACCAGAAATTGTTAGGCAAGCAGCTCAAAGTGTCGCTTACCAAGCTAAGTCCAAAATATCGCGAGCCGTTGATGTTGAATTTGGTGGAAGGCTATGGTTATCAGGAAATTGCCGATATATTAGAATTACCGATTAATACCGTTGCTACTCGGATTCGCCGAGCTAAGGAGCAGATGCGGTCATTGCTGCAAGCTCAAGGAGTGTCGCCATGAGTAAAGAAGTCAAAAAGAAACCTACTACCGAGAGCATTAGCGATCAGGTGCTTGGCCAGATCAAAGAAGGTCAGGTACAGATGCACGCCGATTGGTACTTTGCATTGCTCAGCACGGGTTTTGCGGCAGCGCTCGCTTTTACGCTGGTGGTTGGTGTCTATGCGCTGAATCTGGCTTTGTTGCGCCTCGAAATAGCCCGTAGCGGCATGCAGCCATGGTTGCTTGGTCGCTACTACTTTGATATTCATCATCTGCCGATTGGCTTCTTACTGATTGCGGCCCTGTCGGTGGCGGGTGTCATTTATCTGCTGCGCCATCGTTCGTACTATGCTCGCACTTTGCCGGAGTGGAGTATTGTCTTGGGTGTCATCGTCTTTGTCAGCTGTCTTGGCATTGGCTTGTCTCGTAGCTCGTTTAATCAGAGCTTACGTCGCAATGGGCCTCTACGTCCGCTCTATGAGCAACAACAGCCCATGCCGCCGAGGCCAAATTTTAATGAAAGAAATGAGCGGCCAGCGTTGTAGTACATAGGTAACAAGGAGGTTGCCTATGAAGAAACAATCTAAGAGGTATAAACGCATTGCTACAGGTATTGCCACAACGGCGGCGGTAGTCACTATTGGTGCCGGTATGATGACACCAACTATCATCCATGCCGCTGACGGCACATTATCACATCAGCACTCAAGCACCCAGCGCAAAGCGCCAGCGTGGCGAGTAGGCCTGCGAGCGGCTGAGGCCGAAGCATTGGGTCTGACCGTCGACGAGTTTAAAGAAGCTCGCAAGACTAAGAAACTCGATCAGCTGATTAAGGATGCTGGTCTGACCTTTACGCAGTTTAGCCAGAAGGTTAAGGATGAATTGACGGCAACCTGGAAGGCCGACGGTATCAGTGATAAAGAGATTGCCGCACGTCTTGCTAAACTCGATAAACACCAGAATCGTCGCGAGCATCGTTGGGAGAAAAAGCAGTAATAAGCGTATAATAATGACATGAGTCATATGCATGGTCCAGATGATTATCTGCGACGTATAGAAGAAGAGGAGGCCCATCGCCAGCACGAGCTTGGTGGTCGGTCTCCTTGGCGTTGGGTAAAGCGAATTCTCTTGGGATTACTGGCCATTGCGCTGATAGTAGCCGTAGCATTGGGCTGGTTTGGTATTCACACCTTAAAGGGGGTAAGTAGCAAGCCATTTGATGCCTCGTCACTGACGACTGATGCCCAAGGCCGCACCAACGTGCTTATTCTGGGTAAGGGTGATCCGGGTCATGCTGGCCAAGAGCTCAGTGACACGATTATGGTCGTTAGTTTTAATAAGCAGACTAAGCAGGTGGCCACGATAAGTATTCCGCGCGATACCGAAGCTCGTATTCCGGGGTATGGCTATCGTAAGATCAACAATGCTAATGCGCTAGGCGGTAGTGAGCTGGCCAGCCAGACGGTGAGCGGCCTACTTGGTATTCCTATCGATTACACCATTGTGACCAACTTTAGTGGTCTCAAGCAGCTGGTCGATGCCGTGGGCGGTATTGATGTTGATGTTAAAGAGGCGCTGATTGATAATGAGTATCCGTGCGCCAATAATGAGTACTTGCCTTGTGGCATTAATATCCAGCCGGGCGTGCAACACATGGACGGTGCACGAGCCCTAGAATATACTCGCTGCCGTAAGGGCACCTGTGGCAACGACTTTGGTCGTGCCGAGCGCCAGCAAGAAGTTATTAATCTCTTGATGGCCAAATTGGTTCAGCCGCGTGTTTGGCTCAATCCGATCAGTGCGGCAGCGGTCAGTAATGCTCTCCGTACTGGTATCACTACCGATATTAGCGGTCCCAATATGGTTCGTCTGGCCTGGGCTTGGTCTCAAAAGTCCGGTGAGCCAATACGCTGGGTGCTCTCAACGTCTCCGGGTGGCCTCTTGAGTAGTAGCGGGAGCGGTAATCTCGTCCCTGTCGGCGGCGACTACACAGCCATCCAGGAGCAGGCTGCTGCTATCTTCACGAATCCGCCAAAACAGGATAAGCTATAACCATGTTAAAAATCCTCCCGAGGGTCAAAAGCTTCTTAAACAAAGCATGGGCGGCGCGTCAGCAATGGTTGTTACCATTAGTTCTGATCGTTGTCTTTATTATTCAAACACAGGTCTTCAATCTGTGGCTCCATATTAAGGTCAACCCGCTTCAGCAGCGCCTGATTTCCTCGCTCTCCATTGCTCTCTTAGCCTTTGGTCCAGCCATGGTGCTTAAGCGACGGGGTCGTTATATATGGCTTACTATTTCTGCTTTCCTTGTTGAGCTATTGTTTGTGGCTCAGTTTATTTACTTCCTGTCGTTTAATACCTTTTTGCGCGGATCGGCATTGCGCTACGTAAGCTATGTGGGTGCCGTTGGCGACAGCATTAAGATTCAGCTCAATCCATCGCTGCTATTCTTTGCCATTATGCTGCCAATTATTGGCCTATGGTATTGGTTTGTTGATCGTAAAAAGCCTCAGCCAACCTACACACGTAAGAATCGACTTATTGCACTGGCGGGTATTCTGCTGCTAGCTGTTGCCGCTTTCTTTACCATGCTCTCAATTGAGCAGAAGAAGCATAGTAGCTTACGAGAATTACTCAATGTCCCGTATGACAACAGTACTATGGTAACTAAGGTTGGCGTGCACATGTACTCCATCCTTGATACCTATCGCTACTTTGCGAGCGCTCGGGGCATTACTGAAGCCGATAAAATGTATATCCAGCAGTGGGTTAAGGATCGTCCAGCTGTCCAGCAACCTGGGGCTAGCTTTGGTATCGCCAAGGGTAAAAATGTGATTGCGGTACAGCTTGAGTCATATGAGAGTTTTGTTATTGGTCGCAGCATTCAGGGGCAAGAGATCACGCCAAATCTCAATAAGCTCATAAAAGAGAGTGCCTACTATTCTGATTACCACGATCAGGTAAGTACCGGCCGAACGGCAGATGGCGAGTTTGAAACGCAGAATTCCTTATTGCCTACCATGGATCGTGTAGCTTTCTTTGAGTATGCCACCCATGACTATGCTGGCCTGCCTGAGCTGTTACGCGATGCCGGGTATAGCACCAATGTCTTCCATGGTGATCACGCCACCTTCTGGAATCGTAATGTAGCGTATCCCTACCTGGGCTGGCAAAAGTACTACGATCTTGACTATTACAAGATCAAGAAGCCCATTGGCTGGGGACTGAGCGATAAAGAATTTGTGGAGCAAAGTGTGCCGTATCTTGCCAAGCTACAGCAGCCATTCTATGCTCAGCTAACCATGCTGACTTCACATACGCCATTCGACATTCCTAAGGATGAGCAAACCCTCAAGATTAAAGGTACCGAGGGGCTAAGTCAGTATCAGATTAACTATATTCAGAGCTTGGCGTATGTTGATAAGCAGGTTGGTCTATTGATCGACGAACTTAAGGCCAATGGTCTGTATGATAATTCGGTTCTTGCCCTCTATGGCGATCATCGTGCCTTTATGAGCAGCCAGAACGATAAGGGTTTTGCAAAATTCCGAGGCCTCGATTCCTTTGATCAAAAGAGCTTCTTCACCAACGGTGAGAATATACCGCTCATCGTGCACGTACCTGGTAGCACTATTGCAGTAACTGATGATACCCCAGCCAGTCACCTGGATTACGCGCCAACCATTCTAGGATTGCTTGGCATGAAGACGCCACGCAGCATGCTCGGTCAAGACTTGCTCAGTCCGCGTAATCCAGTCGCCATCCAGCGGAACACAGCTGGCTCAGTTCAGATTATTGAGACCAAGGATATTCTCTACACCAACCCAGGTGACGATAGTTTTGCGAGCGGAAAGTGCTATAAAGCCAGCGATCACACACAGATTGCCTTGTCGGCCTGTAAGGTGACCTACGATGAGCAGGCGGCCCTGGCAAAAGTATCAGATCTGGTTGTCCGCGGCGATGCCCTTAATCTGATTAAGTAATTACTTCAGTTTAGCTAAATTTCGATTAACTTTTTTGAGCTCTTCTAAAATTGCGGCATCAGTCTTCATTTCAGCGGC
>CAYPFI010000066.1:0-1914 GCA_964410005.1 uncultured Candidatus Saccharibacteria bacterium
AAGATAAATTATCATACATAGATAGCCAAGTTACTAGCATCAAGGAAGCCACAAAGTCCTCAGGACGTTTAGCACGGCTCATTACTCTTTATGCTTCCATAACAGGCTCGTTACTCGCGCTCACGTTACTTCACGGTCAAATAGTATATCTACGCGTACGCTTCCAAACTTTGCTGAGGCACAAAGCAAAAACCAATCCATCCGCATGACCAAGCCACGTATTTACACTATTCCATTCGCAAGCGTCTATCCGCTCTACATCGCCAAAGCAGAGAAAAAAGGCAAGACGAAAGCAGAAGTGGATCAGATTATCTTCTGGCTTACCGGCCACAGCGCAGATTCATTACAAACTGAGCTCGACAACCAAACAGATTTTGAGACATTCTATGCAACCGCTCCCTACCTTAATCCAAACAGAAAGCTCATCACAGGCGTCATCTGCGGCATCAGGGTAGAAGACATAGAAGACAAAACCACGCAAGAACTGCGTTACCTCGACAAATTAATTGATGAACTTGCTAGAGGTAAAAGCATGGACAAAATCCTCCGAAGCTAGCGGATAGCGGACAGAGGATAGGGAGAAGGGACAAGCCCCTCAGCCCTCAGCCCTCAGCCCTGTAATTCATTTTGCCATCTCGCTCATGGTTGCTATACTAAAATGAGCAAATGAGGGGTATTAAACAGGCATTCAACGTATTGTCTTTTTTGACGATATGGCTCGCGCGTTCAGCCGGGTCATTTTTCCGCTCCCTATTATCCATTGTATCTTCGTTTATTAAAGCACTCCGCCCCAAAATGATCTGGTCATCTGTTCGTAACCTACCCATAACTGTTAACCGCATCTGTCACCGTAAAATTTCACTTAAAAAGATTCTCAAAAGCCCCAGCACCTACCGCAGAGCAGCTCCGTCATTCCTCGCGACATTAATCATTTTTACCCTCCTTCAATCTGTTATAAAAGCAGCTCCTGACTTATCAGATACATGGGACTTAAACACTCCAGCCAACTACACCTACGATAGTGGCATAGAAATGGTCTCAGGTGTGGCCCGCCTCAAAGCACAAAACTACGCAGATGACCCGCAGACTCGAGCCCTCTTTCACTTTGACGAACTTGGTGGTGCTACCGCATCAGACAGCTCATCTAACGCCAACAATGCAACACTCACTGGTGGAGGCACATATGGCACTGGCAACTTAAACAACGCGCTATCCTTTGACGGCGTAGATGATTCAGTTTCAGTACCTGACAGCGCTAGCTTGCAGCTTGGAGACAATCAAACAATAGAGTCATGGACGAAATTTACATCACCCTTCAGCCCAGGTAGCCATGACGAACGTAACAGCATAGTCGATAAAGGCGATTATCAACTGTATTACGACAACGAAACGGGTAAACTCACGTATGAGCTAAGGGATGCTGATGCAACAACCTGGACACAAGTTGCCGGTGACGACATCAATAGTAGCTGGGACAGAGACGGTAATCCAACGGTCGAATCCGCCGCAATCATCGGTACCAACACCTACGCAGGGCTTGGCTCAGCGGCAGGGGATGCAGAGGTGTGGCGCTGGAATGGTACTCGCTGGGATCAAATAGGTGGCGACAATCTCAACGACGGTTGGCCGACCGGCACTTTCGAAACAGTATCAGCTATGAGCACAAGTGGCTCAACGCTATACGTAGGCCTCGGAACAACAGCGGGGGATGCAGAGGTTTGGTCATGGGACGGCAGTACTTGGACCAAGATTGGTGGTGACGCACAGAATGCCAGTTGGCAAGTGAGCACCTTTGAATACGTCTATGCTATGACAGAAATGGGCGGAAACATTTATGCCGGACTAGGGTCGAGCGCTAATGATGCAGAAGTATGGCGATGGAACGGCACCGCGTGGACCAAGATTGGTGGTGAC
>CAYPFI010000066.1:2014-4649 GCA_964410005.1 uncultured Candidatus Saccharibacteria bacterium
TGATGCAGAAGTATGGCGATGGAACGGCACCGCGTGGACCAAGATTGGTGGTGACGCCGTTAACAGTAGTTGGCCAGATGTTACTTACGAGTACGTTCTAAGCATGACTTACGTATCAGGTAACCTTTACGCAGGACTCGGCACAACTGCCGACGACGCCGAAGTGTGGTTATGGAACGGCACCGCGTGGACCAAGATTGGTGGTGACAGCGTGAATAGCAGCTGGGGCGCAGGCTACGAAGGTGTTTACAGTCTCACCAATGACGGCAGCAATGTCTACGCTGGGCTAGGTGCTTCAGCGGGTGATAACGAAGTCTGGTCATGGAATGGTATTACTTGGACTAAAATTGGCGGAGACGCGATTAACAGTGGTTTTACCAACTCGCTCATATCTGTTAAATCTCTTGTTTATGGCAACTCAACATTATTTGCAGGCCTTAACAGTGCGAGCGGCACACTCTCTGGACAAATGTGGACATGGAACGGCAGCACATGGACAAGAATAGCAGGTGATTATGTGAACTTCAGCTGGGGCTTCAGAGGCTTACGTAGTGTCGAAGTCATGCAGGTTTCCAGTGACTATCTCTATGCTGGCACCGGGGTAGCTACCATTGGTAATGCACTCATTTGGCGTTTTGACGGTACGGCTTGGTCATTAATTGGTGGTCAAGGTGTCAACAACAGTTGGGCATTTGATACGTATGAAGCAGTCACGAGCATTACAAGCCTTGGTGGGAATCTCTATGTTGGTCTAGGGTCGAGTGCCAATGATGCAGAAGTATGGATGTGGAACGGCAGCACCTGGTCGAAAATAGGCGGCGACAGTATAAATAGCGGGTGGGGTGCTAACTACGAAGAAGTTTCATCACTTGCAACCAACAATGGTCTTGTCTATGCAGGCATCGGTAACAGTGGAAACGACGCCGAAGTTTGGGCCTGGAACGGAATTTCTTGGTCAAAAATCGGTGGCGACAGTATAAATAGCGGGTGGGGTGCTAACTACGAGCGAGTCACTGCCATGGCAGTGCTCGATAATCAACTCATCGCAGGCCTCGGTTCAAGCACAACTGATGCAGAAGTATGGCGTTGGAACGGTAGTACGTGGGCCAAGATTGGAGGCGACGGCGTCGCGAGCAGCTGGAACACTAATTACGAACAAGTTGACGTGTTATCCATCTACGGCAATTCTCTTATTGCTGGTCTTGGTACTACGACCGCTGATGCCGAAGTGTGGTCTTATACTGCAGGGGTGTGGTCACAGATTGGCGGAGACGATTTTAACAATAGCTGGCTCGACGGTACATATGAGCGCGTTCGAGCAATCAGTGTCTACAATGGTAATCTGATAGCTGGTCTCGGAAACTCAACTGGCGAGGGCGAAGTATGGTCATGGGACGGCAGCAGTTGGTCAAAAATAGGAGGTAATTCACTCAACCTCGGATGGGCTAACGCTATTGAAGAAGTTTCATCGTTTAGCCCCTATCGTGGCAAGCTGTACGCTGGTTTGGGTAACACCGCAAATGCAGACGCAACCATCTGGGCTTATGGAGAAAACGGCTTCCTACAGTCATCAGCCTCCTCATTTACCACTGATTGGAACCATATTGCCGCCACCTATGACGGCTCAACTATGCGCCTCTACCTCAACGGCGTGCTCGATTCGTCGCTGGCAACCAACATCACCGTTGGTACTAGTACCAATCCACTCTATATAGGTTCGAGCTTTGGTGGGCGAGAAGCCGGAAGACCACGAGCTCGATTCAACGGCCAATTAGACGAACTGCGTTTAAGCGCTACCGCCCGTTCATCATTTACCACCACCCCATACAGCGCGTCACCTCAAGTTGTATCACCGACAACCAGTATCCGTACCTCTGGCATATGGCACTGGGACACCTTTAGTCACACTGAAATTCCTAACGACGGCACCATCACCTATCGATTATCTAACGACCAAGGTGTATCGTGGCTCTATTGGGATGGTCTCGCCTGGAGCACTTCAAGCTCTACCGCTCAAGCCAACACACCGGCGGTTATTACTGCCAATTTTGCAACATTCCCCGTCACCTTTGGCGGTATGCGCTGGCAAGCTGTTCTCTCGGGTGATGGCACACAACAAGTCACATTAGACGCAGTTGACGCTGAAGCCACTTCAGATAGCGTCGACCCAGTCGCTAATCCTACGGCTATTTCTGGCTTTAAAGCCAACGGCGGCGACGCAATCACACCAGGTGGCTGGACGAATGGCAGTTCACCACACTTTACCTGGACAACAGGAGACGACGACGAATCTGGTGTACTCGGATATTGTGCCTACCTCGGCACCGACCAAACCGCCGACCCTGTCACGACAAAAGGCCTGCTTGGTACTAGCCCAGTTGCTACCGGTGGCAGTTGTCAGTTCGTCATATCAGCTACCTCACTAGACCTTGCCACTCCAAGCTATTTGAGCTCACCCCTAAGTTCTAGCAACGACACACTCTATTTATCGCTTCGTACCATCGACCGAGCCGGTAATGTTACAGCCAGCTCAGAACAGTTCAGCTTCCGCTTTGACAACACACCTCCAGCTAATCCTGCATTTATCACCGCTCCATCCGGATTTATTAACACCAAAGATGTCACCATGTCATGG
>CAYPFI010000067.1:0-4642 GCA_964410005.1 uncultured Candidatus Saccharibacteria bacterium
CAACGGCCTATGAGTCAGTAATTTCTGGCAATACAATATGATGAACTTCTTTTACATCAACCTTGAAGGTAACGATGGCACCTGCCAGGCTTGGCTCATGGTATTCGGTTGGGAAGGTGATATCAAAGGTTTTGGTGTCACCAGCCTTAAGGCCGACCAGCTCTTCTTCAAAGCCTGGAATAAAACTATTTGAGCCAAGTACGAGATGATGATCAGAACCCTTAGCGCCAGGCACCAAGATGCCATTCTGTGTACCCTCAAAATCAATAACGGTTTCATCATCGAGCTCAGCAGGTGTCTTAACTGGTTCGTGCGAAGCCAGTCGCTTACGTAGATCCTCGATAGCGTTATCGAGATCCTTAGGATCAACTTTAACTTCTGGCTTCTTGGCCTTGAGCTTCTTATAATCGGCCAGCTTAACTGGCGCCAAGATCTCAACCGTCAGGACATACTCGAGCTCGGTATAAGGCACAAATTTATTAACTTCAACCTGTGGTGAACCAACAGGGTTGATGTCATTTTCAATCAACACTTTCGGATAAGTAGCGCCGAGGGCAGCATCAATGACTTCGGCCTGAACGCTTTGAATGCCAAGCTCGCGCTCAACAATATGGTCAGGAGCTTTACCGGGACGGAAGCCGGCGGCTTTTACTTTTTCACGGAGATGGTCATAGGTATGCTTGACCGTTTCGGCCATATCCTTCTCGTCGAGAGTGACGGTCAGAGTCTTACTTGTGTCGGTTGTGGAGGTAATAATAGATTTCATAGGTAGTAATCTTACCATAAAGGTACAGTCCCTGAAAAGCACAAACCCCGCGTGGGCGGCTCCGACATGACATCGGGGCCGCCCTTGCGGGATGTGGGTATCCTCTTGTGATCCCTCGCTCAGCAGGGGCGGAGGATCAGGTTGGCTGAACGCCGAGGCGCTTGAGCTCGCGTGCGGCTCGGCGCGCGATGCGAGCATCGGCGTGTTCGCGGCCGCCGTGTTCCCGGCGGCGCTTGTTGCCCTTCTTGCGGGCACGGTTGTGGAGTTCCCTCTTGTGGGTCTTCATCGACTGAACCGAAAGTCGAGAACTCGCTGCGCCGCGGAAGGCGAGAGCTTGGGCCGCGGGCTGTTGGCTCGCATGGCGTGCCAGTTCCGACGACGTCGGCGCTTCGACCTGGTGTCGCGACGTTTGTGTCCTCCTTGACGAGGCATCAGGCGGCCTGCTCGATCTTGACGGGCGGCCAGACGATGGGCACATGCCACCCGGTCCGGCGGATCAGGCCGGCGATGGTCATGCTGTTGCCGCACCGACCGCAACCGAGAAGGTTGGGCTGCACCTCTTGCAGCACCCCCTCGCAGTCGTGTTCGGTGCACTGGATAACCGGTTCTTCCGTGCGCTGTCTTGCCACGGAACCCCCTTTTGTCGAATACCAAGCCTGGTTGCTTGATAGACGATACATTACGCCTTTGATAGGAGTATGTCAACGAATAGTTACATAAATAACAGTTGTCAAAGCATAACAACAATTCATAAATCTGGTGCGCGAGAGAGGACTTGAACCTCCACGGGGTTTCCCCCACTAGCTCCTAAGGCTAGCGTGTCTACCATTCCACCACTCGCGCGCGGAACTAGCCTATTTTACCACGGTAATAACTGATAGTGGTATCCCCGTACGTTCGAGCGTCAATCAGGTCAGCGGTTTTTAGTTCTGGTGATGCCAATCGACTAGAGTGGCTTATGATGCCGACGCCATCTTCTACTAAAAGGTAGAACAACTTTTCTAGCTCCCCGTCGTCCAGCTTGGCATAAGGCGGATCGGCCAGGATAATATCAAAAGATTGGTCCTGGAGCCCCTTTACGGCCTCGTAGACGCTTTTTACCATGACAGTAGTATTAGATACAGCCAGATCGAGACAATTACGCTCTATAACCTGAGCAACTTGCCTGCTCTGCTCGATAAAGGTGATGTGATCCGCACCATGACTCGCGGCTTCAATCCCAAATGCTCCACTGCCGGCGTAGGCATCCAGCACCTTTAAACCCTCAATATCTCCAAGACGATTGAACATACTGGCTCGGGCTTTAGATGTGAGCGGGCGAGTTTTGGTTGTTCTGGGCTGTTCGATGATTCGACCAGCGAGCGCACCCGCACCAATGCGAATCATTTTTGCGTTGCCTCATGATCGGCCATCAACCAGATGATGCCCAGCACCTGAATAGAGTGTGGGGCGAGCTGCTTCTTGACCGAGCGAGCCAAGCTGGGTGTCCAGCCCTTTTTATAAAACTCATCATACATACCAAGGGTTGCGACGGTACGAGCCTCACGCTTAAAAAAATTGAGATAGCCGAGCTTTTGGGCCTCTTCCCATAAATCTTGATTGAGGGAGGCCTTGAGACGAGCACCAACCAGCATACTGGCAATTCCCATCTCAAAGTTCACATGGGTAGACATCACACCCTTGGCGCCAAACCAATGCCAGTTCCTGCGGATAATACCATATTCGCTGCTCGCACCTCGGATTTCTTCTTTCTTATTGTCATAAGGGAAGTGATGAGCCGGCGTCAGGCCGTCGACCACAAAGTGAGCCAGCCAGGCTGCTTCAAAGCCCGCTCGGACACGGTCGTTATCGCGCAGAGCCTCGATGAGGCCGTTGTAATGCTTAGTAATCAGTTCGGGCAGCACCCCTTGATCACCCATGGGTTCATACATATGACTCGGGTCTTGAATGCCGGGTGACTTCACCTTCACGCCATCAGGACCATTAATGCCCTCAAAATGCTGAATGCGTTTAATGCCCGGGAATACGCCGCTGCGCAACTGGTCATGAATCATATGATAGGCCGCGGTGTTGAAGCGCTGATGAACGCCAATTTTAGATGAGGCTTTGGTTTTGCTAATAAAACCAGAGTACATTATGTTTCTTTCTTTTTAAGATTAGTCCAGCGATGTCACGGCCTTGAGCGCGTGAATCTGCTGCATCGTATGAGGATATTGTAGCATAGCCGCCTTGTCATGAACAAAGTCATCAGCTGCCTGACGCGTCGTGGCAATCAGCTCAGTGTCATCGAGGCCGGCAAAGCGCAGGTCAAGTGTTCCGTGCTGACGCAGGCCATAAATTTGACCGGGACCACGCAGATCAAGATCGATTTGGGCGAGGCGAAAGCCATCAGAGGTACGCTCCATGGCTTGCAAGCGCTGCACCGAGGTTGCACCATCGCTAGCCGGAGCTAGGTAGCAATACGCCTGATGCTCGCCACGGCCGACGCGGCCACGCAACTGATGGAGGGCAGCCAAGCCAAAGCGCTCCGCACCTTCGATAAGCATAATGCTGGCATTGGGTACATCGACGCCTACTTCAATAACGGTAGTTGAGACCAAGATGTCGAGTTCTCTAGCCAGAAACTTATCCATAATCGCTTGTTTCTCATCAGCTTTGAGTTTGCCGTGGAGCGTGGCGATTCGGCGGTGTTTAAAGATAGTCTTTTGCAAGCGATCAGCCTCAGCCTTCACGCTCTTGGCCCCCGTCATGTCATTAGGGTCAATCAATGGGCAGACAATAAAAATCTGGCGACCTTCCTGAATCTGCGCATCAATGTGCTCATATGTCCCTTTGCGATCGATGGCCTTAACAATCTTGGTGATAATCTTTTTGCGGCCAGCTGGTAGCTCCTTAAGGATGCTAATATCAAGGTCACCATAGATAGTCAGCATCAGGCTGCGCGGAATGGGCGTAGCCGTCATACTGAGAAGATGGGGCAATGAACCAGCTTTCTGTTTAAGTATTTGGCGCTGGCCCACACCAAAACGATGCTGCTCATCAACAATGACCAAGCCGAGCTTAGGCAGCTCAACTGATCCCGTAAGCAGAGCTTGGGTTCCAATTACAAGGAGTGGCTTGCCATCAGCCAGCTCTTTTTCGACGGCGGTGCGCTCGGGCTTTGGTCGGCTGGCCACCAGCAGCTCGACCTCTACCCCAAGGAGCTTGAGTAGTTTTGAGAGGCCGGTAGCATGCTGGCGAGCCAGAATCTCGGTTGGCACCATAAGTGCGACCTGAAAACCCTGAGCGGTTGCCATACTAGCCGCCATGGCCGCCACAACGGTTTTACCGCTACCAACGTCACCTTCCAGTAATCGATTCATCGGATGGGTATTATCAATATCCTGCAGAATCTTCCAGGCCGCAGCCCGTTGACCATCGGTGAGCGTAAACGGTAATGAGCCGACGAACTTCTTGGCTAGGGCTTGATCAAAGTTAATCTGTGGAGCCACCTCAGTCTGAATATCCTGCTTGATAAGTAAACTGGCAGCCTGGAGCATAAACAACTCCTCAAAAGCCAATCGATGCTGAGCCTGCTCGAGCTGCTCGGGATCTTTTGGCATATGAATGCCGTGAAGAGCATCAAGAAAACTCACGAGATGGTGCGTATCGATAATTGTCTGCGGCAATCGCTCTTCAACGTCTCTTTCATCGACCATTGGAAGTATATAAGAAACCCAGGTGCGCAACTGACGACTACTTAGGCCTTCGGTCTCGGGATACACCGGCAAAATTCGGCCCGTATTGGCACCAGATCGCTCAGCTCTCTCCCATAAGGGCGATGATAATGATAGGTTGTTATCCTTAAATTCGAGTTTGCCTGACAGTACAACTTCT
>CAYPFI010000068.1:0-4530 GCA_964410005.1 uncultured Candidatus Saccharibacteria bacterium
AAAAGACTAATCTCCACCTGCACTACGGTGACCTCTCGGACAGTAGTAATATCTCTCGATTGCTGCAAGAGATCCAACCAAATGAAATCTACAACTTAGCCGCGCAAAGCCACGTGCGCGTTAGTTTTGATACCCCTGAATATACTGGCGACGTAACTGGTCTTGGTGTTATCCGCATCCTCGATGCCATCCGCGACAGCAAGATTGAAACTAAGTTCTACCAGGCGTCTTCGAGCGAAATGTTTGGCCTCGTACAAGCCGTTCCGCAAAACGAAGAAACCCCCTTCTATCCCCGCTCACCCTATGGCGTAGCTAAAGTCTATGGTTATTGGATTGCCAAAAACTATCGTGAAAGCTATGACATGTTTGCTGCCAACGGCATCCTCTTTAATCACGAAAGTCCCCGCCGCGGCGAAACCTTTGTAACCCGTAAAATTACTCGTGGCATGGCCCGCATTAAGCTTGGATTGGATGATAAACTCTACTTGGGTAACCTGGATGCTAAGCGCGACTGGGGTTTTGCTGGCGATTATGTAGAAGGTATGTGGCGCATTCTGCAGGCTGATAAGCCAGATGACTATGTTCTGGCCACCAATGAAACACACACTGTTCGTGAATTCATAGAAATTACTGCTAAGCACCTTGGTTTTGATTTGCAATGGAGCGGTGAAGGCGTCAATGAAGTTGGAACCGACAAAAACACCGGTAACGTCATTATTGAGATCGATGAGCAATACTTCCGTCCTGCCGAGGTCGACTTACTCATTGGTGATTACTCTAAGGCCGAAAAAGACCTGGGCTGGAAACCAACAACTAGCTTCCAGCAGCTCGTTGAGATGATGGTACAGTCAGATCTCGCAAAGGAAGAGGCAAACAGCGCAAATCGCGATTAGTTGGACTCTGGTCGGACGATCTTGCTAGCCAATATCCAATAGAATCTAAACATCATGCGTATGGTCTGCTTTGGCCAGTAACGCTTGTAAAACTTGTAGCGAATCTTGATGCTATGCGGTGAGCGATCTTTAAAGAAAAGCTGGTAAATAAACCCTGGTGTTGGTTTCTTTAATTTGGCGCGAATCCATGAGGACCCAACATCACTGTAAACCTTAGCTGTTGGGTCAACATAAAGCGTATAGCCAGCAGCTTTGGCCCGTAATGAAAAGTCGCTATCGGCAAAATACTGTGGGAAGTTCTTGGCGTCATAATCCCCGATCTCTTTGAATACTTCGGCAGGAATGAATACCCCCATACCCGTCAGTACGCCGGTCTCGGTAAGCTTAGTAAAGTCTGCTGCTTTTCCCTTATACATCTCAATATCAGCAATCTTATCGCTCAAGTCACCGCCAAAGTACCAGACTCGATCATGATCGTTCATATAAAATATAATACAGCCAATAACGCTCTTTGGCTTAGCCTCAGTGGTCTTTACGAGGCTCGCAAAAATATTAGCATCAAGCTCCACATCGTTATTAATAGTAAAGATGTAATCTGTGCCATTACTGAGAGCGTACTGAACGCCTAGATTTGTCGAGCCTGACCACCACAAGTTACCATCGCCCTTGAGTACAATTACCTCGGGGTGTGTTTCCTTAAGTTTTTCTGAAGTCCCATCGGTTGAACCATCATCAATAATAATCGTTTCAAAGTTGTCGTATTTAATCTTATTCACCGACTTCAAGAATGTCAGGGTATGCTCAATGTTATTGTGTACGGGAGTAACAATACTGATTTTTGGACTAGCTGATTTGCTCATAAACATCCTTGTATACTTGATAGGTTTGTTTGGCGGTCTGCTCCCAACTAAACTTGGCAGCCTGAACATGGCCCTGCTTTATTAGTGTAGCGCGATAAGTATCATCGCTCCACACCTTTTGAATTGCAGCAGCAATCTCATCTACCGACTCTGGATTAAAAGTTTCAGCCGCATCGCCAACAATTTCGGGCAGGCTGGTGGTGCTGGAGCAAGCAACCGGTAGGCCTACCGACATAGCTTCGAGCGCTGGGATACCAAAACCTTCGAATAGCGTCGGATATACCAACATCTTAGCTTTGCTATAGATACCGGCGACTTCATCAAATGACACCTGGCCCTTATCGACTACGAGGTCTGCCACGCCAAGTTCAGCGGCTAAAGCAGGTAGATCTATCTTGTCGGCAGAGCGCAGACCAGTGAGAACTACCTTACCGGTAAACCCTTCCGTTTTGAGCTGAGCGAGGGCCTCAAACAATCGTCGGTGGTTTTTATGAGCCCAGTTCCCTGCAGGCAAGTACATGTACTCGCTCGGCAAGCCGCTTGGTACCTTTGGGCTTGTACTTACATCGCCAGCTAGCGGAACTGTGGTAATCTTGCCTACGTCCATACCGAAGAATTTGATAACAGACTGAGTAGTATAATCGGAAATTGATATGCAATAATCTGCGCGCTTTGCCGATGGGCCAAACGATGCCCGACGATTAGCAAGCTGTGACTTGGTAAAGAGCTCGGGCAAAAACTCATGCTGCACATCCATAATAGACAAGATAATTGGCGTAGTGAGCTTAAAGTCGCTTGGCGGAATGGTGCTAAAGGGATAATGAATGATATCGACATTGTTTTGGCTGAGGATGGCTTGGAGTTTTTTGGTACGTGGCGTGGCAATGCGTAACTTGCTGATAGACATCAATTTATTAGCGATACGCTCCAGGGTGCTGGCAGCTGGCAAGTCAATAACTTGTACCTTCTTTGAGTTGATTGGCCCAAGATCCATACCGGGCTGAGCAATGATAATGAGTTGACCATCAGCGCAAACTTTTTGTAGTCCATCAATGAGCTGCTTCATATAGGTAACTACGCCTTCGGCACGACCAGGGCTGAGCTGAGAAACATTAATGGCTACCATCGGTTTACTTGTACTCATTTGCTTGAAACCTCCTTAATGATCTCCGCGAGCAAGCGCCCGACCTCTTCCCAGCCATTAGTCTTGTAAAGATTTTTTTGCAGCTTTTCTGCCCTAGAGTCATACATGCCTTGGTTGGCAAGGTACTCTTCAATGCCCTGGCGCAGTGACTCAGTATTAGCCGGCTCGACAAAGATGGCATTACCTTCACCAATTTGTCCCAGCAAGGCCGGTGTACGAGTAGCAATCACTGGTAAGCCCAGTTCAGTAATGCGCTGTGCCATCCCACTCACGCCGCCGGGTATCTCTAGATGATAAGGAAGAACAAGCAAATCTAGTCCTTCCAGGAACGAAGTAAAGTTTTGGGGCTCTATAAAGCCCGGTAGTTCAATAAAAGAATTTTGCGCTGCCAATTTCTCAACATGTTCCTGATATGAATCGCCATCATCTACCGTTTTACCAGCAATGACCAAGGTAAGTTTTGTTTTTTTGACAATCCGCTCACAGGCCTCAACAAGATTATCAATCCCTTTCCACTTTCCCCAGTACCCACTGAAGCCGACTTTAAGAGAACTGCTTTTTTTGCCGCGGTTTTTTCTATCTACCGGTGCCTGTTCGTATGTCGGATGTGGCAAATAATAGCCGTCATTGGCGTCACGTTTATTAAGATAGATCCTAGTGATATTCTTCTTGCGCCATCTTGGAATAAAGTACCTACGCATTACTGAGTTAAGAAGTTTCCGAACAGCCCTATAAAAAATCGTGGTTAGCTTGCCTGCCCTGAGCGGAATAAGAATACCCGACAGATTATATATAACTGTCCCGGGATCATGAATAGTTACGATAACCTTATTTTGCGCCGTTTTGGCTAGATTCCAACTTAACCAGAATAACTTGTAGTCGTTTACGCCAAACTCAATATGATAGATACGGTCATCACTTTTTGAGACTGTAGCAAGACTAGGAGAACTAGTGTCATTAACTGTTAATATTTTTACAATATACCCTTCAGCCTCATAAACACTGTCAATCACCTTGGCATAATCAAAAATGCCGCCGCTTTCTGGATAGATATGAATAATAGTCGGTGTCTTCTGCATTGCTTGTATTATACTATGTAACCAGCTTTTGAAAGTATTGAGCCAACTGATCATCTAGCTCCGCACTACTTAGCAGTGCAACCTGTGACTCTGACTTATTAATAAGCTCTTTTTGAAGCTCGGTATCAAGAATCTCTTCCATTTTGGAGACAATATCTTGAGAATTTTTGGGGTCAATATAGAGGACGGCATCGCCTCCAATCTCTCGCTGTGACCCTCCGGGCCCAACAAGTATGGGCGTATGGGCTAGCATGGACTCTGCTATCGCCAGGCCATAGCCCTCATATAGCGACGGGTAAACCATGGCTGTACTCTCACTGATAATCTTCATTTTTTCTTGGTCGCTTACATAACCAGTCTTAATCACATTTTTTTCGAGACCAAGCGCACGTATATCCCCATCAATCGGCTCATAATGCTTTCCGATAAATACAAACTTAAACTGGGGATGCTTCTCTAAAAATGCCTTAAAGGCTTGGAGCAGTACTGTAAGCTGCTTTCGGGGGTCCACGCCGCCAACATATACAAATTGTTCTTTCTTCTTCTCGGCGACA
>CAYPFI010000069.1:0-4412 GCA_964410005.1 uncultured Candidatus Saccharibacteria bacterium
GTAAAAG
The DNA here is from genome assembly GCA_964410005.1 of uncultured Candidatus Saccharibacteria bacterium. Lineage (GTDB taxonomy): Bacteria > Patescibacteriota > Saccharimonadia > UBA4664 > CAYXHD01 > CAYXHD01. The sequence goes on from CAYPFI010000069.1 coordinate 8, forward strand.
GCTATGGTGTGAAACAAGTGATTGATAAATCCAAGGGCGAGCTATGGTCTGAGCTTGAGGCAATAGCCCCGAAAGGCTTTGACCTTATCTTTGATGCAAACGGCGTAAGCACTCTTGGGCAAAGCTACAACCACCTCGGTGCTGGCGGCATACTGTTTGTATATGGCTTTCATTCGATGCTGTCTAAAAATAGAGGTAAACGAAGTAAACTACTGTTGGTATCAGACTACTTAAGAACACTACGGTTTAATCCCTTTGATATGGTTAAAAGCAATCGGAGTGTAGTTGCCTTCAATGTTAGCTATCTTTATGATCGGCTCGATATGCTCGACGCAGCCTTTGACTACCTTCTTGATGGTTTTGAAGCCGAGACATTAAGAGTATTGCCCATCCAAGAGTATAAATTTAGAGATGTTGTTCAGGCACATAAAGACTTGGAGTCTGGCAAAACAACGGGCAAACTAATACTCACTTTTAATAAGTAAATATTAGTTATTACTTCGTTCGCCACCCGGTGCCGTAGTTATGAATTTAAAAAGTCCCTAGGATTTTTTACGAGCATTATTTTAAGCTCATCTTCGGTAATACCTTCTTTTAGCAGTAACTCGCAATAGAGTTTAAGTGCTTCACTCGGACTCGGGCTAAAGGTCTGACCAACATCAGAACTAAGGATCACCCAAGCAGGCCCAACAGCTTTAATCTGCTCGGCAATCTCCTTGATTGATATGCCATCCATTGAGTACATCGAATAAGGCTGCTCCATGTAACAGCCTAGCTGGGCGAGTTGCTTTTGCTGTTCAATCGACATATTGATGTGTTGGTAAATGGGGTGAGTGATGATTACCGACACATTTAATGAGCGAGCATAGTTAGCCACCAGCATACTTTCTTCGGCCGCGATGTGGCCGGTAGCCAGCACACCTTTAACTTGAGCGATCATGTCGATGACTTGGACTGCCTCGGGCAATAGTTTGCCCTTTTCAGTAACTTTAACCGGCGTAGTCTCATCGGTCGACTTAAGCTTTAAGCTCTTATCTTCCACCCATTCAGGGGCAATCTCATAGTTGTTGGTGCGCAAAAATTGCTCAGCGTTTATGGTGGGGAACCAAACGATAAGTGGCTTCTTGCTCACAAGTGAGGCCGCGTAGACTGCTTCGGGGTTCATGCCGCCAACAGCATTATTAAGCACAATACTGCCGTATAGCTCAATACCATTAATTGATTGCTGGTCGAACATTGCAGCAGTAGGGTAGAAGTGATTCTTAAGAACCGCGCCGCCCAACTTGCTTTGCTCGGCTTCGGCTAGTGTTTGTGCGGTGTATTTTCTTGGGATAACTTCAGGTCCTATGTGAACGTGGAGATCAATAGCCTGTTTTATAATGTCTTCTATCATGATGTAAGTATACCTTGTTTATATAGGTGTGCAGGTGGGTGCTCGGAGAACCGAGAAACCCACCTTACACATTCATCCCATCCAGGGGGCGTGGAGCTCTGGGGGCACGAAGTAGAACACCGGCAGTGTGCCATCAACTCCCTGGTTCTTGTGGCGAGCCACAGGGCTGATCTTGACCGGGTGAAGCCAGTCTTCGATCAGCCGCGCCTCAGCGAGACGCTCAACCAGGTAGTCGTCCGAGTTGCTGCCCAGTCCCATTGCCTTGGCCGTCTTACGGGCCCGGTGAGCGAGAGCGGACCGGAACTCATCATCGAAGTTGTCGCGAATGGCCTGCCGGTAGGGCTCTGCCTGCTGATCGAACTCCGACCAGCGCCGGAGGGTAGCGGTTGGCAGGTAGTCGGCCATGACTTCTTGGAGGCTGTCGAAGTACTCCTCGACGACCTCGGGCGACAGGTGGTTAATCCGTGTGCCGTACAGGTCAGCCGCCAAGAACGTCCAGTCGAACGTCTGCCAGGGCATGTTCTCCTGCAGTTCGGCCAACAGATCAGCGAAGAGCTGCAGCAGCTCGATCTCCTTGTGTTCGGGCTTGATGACCGTCCCGCGAGTCGCCCAGTCGTAACGGGGACCCCATGGGGTAAACAGCTGGACCTCAGGTCGCGACATACGAGCGAATCCGCCGTCGATTTCTTCGAGCCGTTCAGCTCGCCCGGTACTGTCGAGAGGCTGCTTGACGCAGCGGAACCACTTGAGACTCTCATGGTGGCTAATCACAGATACTCCTAGACTAAGAATGAATGTGCGTGCCATACAAAAATCCGCCTCAGCGGGCGGATTCAGGCATGGGCTTGTTGGTGCAGAGTCTTCGGATTACAAATCGCGGAGGCGCTGCAGGGCAAGTCCATACCCGCCAGTGCCATGATGCAACCACGAATTAACACGACTAACTGTAGCCGTACTCACGCCAGTTTCGGCAGCAATGCTACGCTGTGTTTCACCGTTACTTAATCGCTGCGCAACAGCCAGACGTCGTCCAGCCTCCCCAAGCTCCTCAAGCGTTAGTAAGTCACGCAACAGCTGAGCAATCTCCTTAGGATCACTAAGCTCGGCCAGTACTTTATAAAGGTTGGCCATGTCGTTGTTCTTTAACTCGTTTTCGATTTCTCTATTCATACTCAAAAGCATAGCACGTCTTAGCACACTAAGTCAATACTATCCTGGCCCTAGGAGACTATTACGCCTCTTTTTGCTATGATGATTATATGGATCAAGCCATGAGTGACACCGAAATACTCAATGCCTATTTTGCGCTTCAGGAGGCACACCCTCATAACACAAAGAGGCTATTTGCACTCGGCTTTATAGGATTACCCGGAACTGGCAAAAGCACCGTAGCCAATCTGTTGGCTCAGCAATTACATCTTCCAGTTTCAAGCAATGATCATTTTCGCAGATATCTTAACAGCCTTGGCTTTGAAGGGGCGAGCCCCAGACGAGAGCTCGTATTGGAATTCGCAGAAGCCCGGACAGAATGGTACTACCAGCACCAAACAAGTCTTGTGGTCGATGCCGACTTTTCTGAGCAGCGACTTAAATCAGAAAAACTAGCAGCCGATAATCAAGCTAGTTTACTTCTCATTCGTCTTGAATGTTCTGAAAAAGAAGCGATTAGTCGTATTCGTAAGCGCATGGCAAATAATAGTGCAACAGAGCACTCGGCAGGCGATGTAGCTGCGTACGAAAGACAAGTTATTAGGCATGCTGAGCACCCCACGCCAGTTGTTTACGCATCAATCGATACTGAGCAAGTGATTGAGCCCCAAGTACAGAGGATTATTCAGCAACTCGCTACTGATGGTTACATCTAATCCTATCAAAAGGGCTTGCATGTGTCTCAAACCGCCTAGAGTACAATAACATCATGGTGTTTCCATACTACTTATGGTAAGCTTCAGGCAACAGTACGTAAGGGATCAAGATATGACGTTATCACTATGAAGGCTCCAAGGAGCTACCTCAAGCGGTCGGGATTAATCGGGTTAATTCTGGCTTTTTTTATTGCCGTTCCTACAATATACGCTGCTACTTCACCCAACTTGGGTCAGGCTAAAACTTTTGCGATTCTATCGAGCACCTACAGCAATAGCTCATCAGGAACAACTCTCAATGGCGATCTGGGTTATACAACAGGCCCCTCAACCGCACCTACAGTTTCGGGTAATACTCATAGTGTAGATGCCACCTACAACCAAGCTGGTATCGATCAGGGGACAACGCTTACGGCACTCGGCGTTCAACCCTGTACTTTCACGTTTGCGTCTGGCGCAGTTGATTTAGCCAGTGACACTACGCACGATCCGTCACATGTCGGCGTCTATACGCCAGGTGTTTATTGTATTAATGGCGCAGCTTCAATCGGCGGCGGCGGGACAATTACGCTTAATGGCGCAGGAACTTACATATTCCGAATGGTTGGGGCGCTAACGACTTCAGCCAACTCCAATGTCGTACTTTCTAATGGAGCCTCAGCCTGTAATGTGTGGTGGACTCCAACTGCAGCCACGACTTTAGGTGCTAACTCGACGTTTGCCGGTACGGATATCAGTGCCTCGGGTATTACTATCGGCAGTGCTGTTACTTGGACCGGGCGTGCTTTAGCCTTTGGTGGAACTGTTTCTACGGCAGCAGACACTATTAATGTGCCGACCTGCAACGCTGATTCGGGTGGTTCTGGCGATGACGATGCCGAGGGAGATGTCACTACGCTTCCGAGCGTCGGCTCGCTCACCTCGACAGTGGCTCTGCTTACCGCTAGCATTGTTACGCTTGCCATAGCCATAGCGCTCGTACGTGATAAGCGAAGAGATATCAGTTAACGAACATACTTTCTCTGACCACGATCAAAGACGCTTACGTGTCTTTCTGATATGATGAGCACATGAAGCCACTTTATTTGCTCCTTGTGCCAGCCTTGGCACTCATTTATATCATAGTTAGTGGTGCGATCTTGTTTAT
>CAYPFI010000070.1:0-4411 GCA_964410005.1 uncultured Candidatus Saccharibacteria bacterium
AACCATGCCCAAGAGCATCTAGTCTTTTTGGCCTGATTACGCTACAATAACGGTAATGAAGCATAAGCGTCTTACCCCCAATCAGCGCGGCGAAGTAAATCTCCTGTTGGTAGCCACCATTGTTCTTGGCATATTCGTTCTGATCTTTGCCGGACTATTCATTAACAGTTATCTGACGGCTCAGAATGCTAACAAGAACCTGAAAGAGAAGCGCGCTGCAGCTTACAAGCTTGGGCAGGAAGCTGGCGCCAAAACCCAGAAGGAAACTGACGCGGCCGCTGTCAAGGCTGCTGAGCAAAATCCTTATCGGTCGTATGTGGCGCCAACTCCCTTTGGCGAGTTCACTCTTAAGTTTCCTAAGTCATGGAGCTCTTCGGTAGCCGAGAATCAGAATGCAACCAATCAGGTTGATTTGATTGCAACTCCAGAGTTTATCAAAATCCTGCCTAATAATACGGTTAATTATGCTCTGCGCGCGTATCTTGTGAATAACACCTACAATACGGTCAAGAGCAGCTATGATCAACAGGTTAAGAACAAGAAGGCCAAGGCGTCTTCAGTAAAAGTTTCTGGCATTGATGGTACGCGTTATGAAGGCCAGTATAATCAGACCAAGACCGGCATTGCCGTACTCGTGCCCGTGCGCGATAAGACCATTGTCTTTACAACCGAAAACACTAAGTATCAGCCCGAGTTTGAGGCCACCCTTACCCAGTCGACCATCAAGCCGTAGCTTGGTCTATTACAGAAAAAGTTTAACATTGTTATAACAATGTATAATTAGATTATGGAAAAGCGCGCAGCCGAAATCGTTCAACAGATTCAATACACAACCTTAGCAACAGTTACCCCTGAAGGGCTGCCTTGGAATAGCCCAGTAGCGCGGGTGTACGATAATGACCTCAATTTCTATTGGTTCTCCGATAAACATGGGCAACATTCCAAGAATATTCGTGATAATGGCCAGGTATTTATTGTGGTCTATGACTCGACTGTCCCCTGGGGTGAAGGAGAAGGGGTGTATTTCCAAGCTGATGTAGTTGAGCTTAGTGATCCTGAAGAAATTCGTGTGGCCCGACGACTAAGCAAGGGGCCTGACTTGGACGCCCCGGACGACTTTATGGGCGATGCCATTCGTCGCGTCTACAAGGCTATACCGCGCAAGGCCTGGATGAATGACGCCGAGGTCAAAGAAGGTGTGTTTATACGAGATTATCGCGTTGAACTGAACCTCGATAAAGTCAGGTCTGAGCTGCTATAATAGCGTAAGTGAATAAGCTACTCAAAAAAGCAAACGTCCAGACTACCGTCGGCCTCTCGGCGGCTATTATTTCTGCATCCTACCTGATGAGTCGCTTGCTCGGATTATTCCGTGATCGTCTCCTTATTTCGACCTTTGGTAAAGGCATGGCGCTTGACGCCTATAACGCGGCTTTTACGCTGCCCGATCTATTATTTACCTTGCTTGTCTCGGGTGCTTTCGCGGTCGCTTTCATTCCGGTATTCAGTGAGTACCTAAAAAAAGACGATAAGAAGGTCGCCTGGGACATTGCCGCCAGCCTACTTAATATTCTTGTGGTTGGAACCATTGTCCTGGCGGTAATTGTTGAGATTTTTGCGGTGCCGATTACCAAATTCTTGTTTCACGGCTTCAATGAGCAGACGCTCCAGCTGACAGTTAACCTGACGCGCATCATGCTCATCACGCCGACGCTGTTTGCTATCTCCAGTGTGTGGGGGAGTATCCAGCAAGCTCATCATCGCTTCGTGCTCTATTCTGTTGCCTCAATCTTTTACAACGTCGGCATTATCGTCGGCATTATCTTCTTTTCAACCCGTTATGGAATTTATGGTGTAGCCTGGGGTGTCGTCCTTGGTACGTTGCTGCAGGCCATGATGCAGTTCTTTGGATTGTCAGGCTTAGGCTACAAGTGGCGGCCAATTATTACTTTCAAGCTCAAGGGTGTGACGCGAACCCTTAAGCTAATTGTGCCGCGCGCTATCGATCAGGGAATCGATCAGATTAATTATGCGGTTGAGAAGTCGATTGGTTCAGCCTTGGCTGCCGGATCGATTACCAGTTTCACGTATGCTAACAGTCTGCGCAACGTGCCGCTATCACTTATTGGCGCCGCTATCACTACGGCCGTCTTCCCGCGACTTTCTGAGCAAGCCGCCGATAAGTCCAAAACCAAGCTGATTGAGAGTTTTGTGCACACCGCTCGGCTCATTCTGTTCTTGTCCATTCCGGCTGCGATTATGTCGGTAGTGGCCCGCGGGTATTTAGTCCGCTTGCTCTATGGGTTTGGTGATATTGATACTGCCAATACGCTTGGGTGGTTTGCCATTTCCATTGTGTTTACCAGTCTATTTTTCTTAGTGAGTCGCGTATTCTATGCCCTGCAAGACACCAAGACGCCTCTATTTATTTCTATCGCCAGTGTGGGTCTAAATATCTTCCTGAGTTACCATTTGTCTAGGAATATGGGCATTACTGGCTTGGCAGCTGCTGCCTCAATTGTTTCGGCACTAGAAACCATTATTTTGATGGGGATCTTGCGTAAACGTTTGGGCAGTATTGGCGAGAAGAGCATCTTTGGTAGCTTGATTCGCATGTCGGCTGCCGGCCTGGTTATGGCCGTGGCTGTACGTTATATGGTGCACACTGTCTTGCCACTGTATTCGGCCGATCTTGGATTTGCCACAATTGCACCAAAATTCATAATCATTATGCTTGTGGCATTAGTGGCTTATCTGGTACCATGCTATCTGTTGCGGCTTAAAGAAGCCAAAACTATGGTGCACCGCATGGTCGATACGATATTGCGACCACTCAACCTAACATAAAGCCTATGAACCAAAATAACATCCGAAACTTTTGTATTATTGCTCACATTGACCATGGTAAAAGCACCTTGGCCGATCGAATGCTGGAGCTGACTGGCACTGTCACTAAGCGTGATATGCAGGCCCAGCTCTTGGATTCCATGGATTTGGAGCGCGAGAAGGGGATTACCATTAAACTTCAACCGGTACAGATGGCCTGGAAGGAGCATCAGCTCAATCTGATCGACACACCCGGTCATGTCGATTTTAGTTATGAAGTATCCCGAAGTCTGGCAGCCTGTGAAGGTGCCATTTTGGTTGTTGATGCTAGTCAGGGCATTCAGGCCCAGACTCTCGCAAATGTTTATCTGGCCATCGAAGCCGGGCTGGAGATTATCCCCGTACTTAATAAAATTGACCTGCCGGCTGCTGATCCGGAACGGGTAGCCGCTGAGGTCTCAAACTTACTTGGCTGTGACCCTGATTCTATTCTCAAGGTTTCTGCCAAAGAGGGGATGGGTGTACCCGAGCTTCTTGATGAAGTTATTACGAAAGTGCCAGCACCCAGTGGCGATTCCGAGAAGCCTCTCCGTGCCCTGGTCTTCGATTCAGTTTATGATTCATACCGAGGCGTTATTCTCTTTCTCCGCGTTGTCGACGGCAAGCTCAAAAAAGGTGAGCAAATTACCATGATGGGCAGTAAGCAGTCGGGTATCGCCATTGAAAGCGGCATCTTCAGGCCTTCACAAACCCCCGTCTCTCATCTCGACTCAGGTCAAATTGGCTACATCGTTACCAATCTTAAATCAGTCAGCGAAGCCCGCGTGGGTGATACGGTCACTAGTCAGACTGCTCCAAGCACCGAGGCTCTCGACGGTTACAAGCAAGTTAAGCCCTTTGTCTTTGCCGGATTCTTTCCAACGAGCGCCGAGCAGTATCCAGCCCTTAAGGAGGCACTGGAGAAACTCAAACTCAATGATGCCGCCTTGGTGTATACGCCTGAAACCTCACAAGTCCTGGGCTTCGGATATCGTGTTGGCTTCCTTGGTCTACTTCACCTCGATATTGTCCGAGAACGCCTAGAGCGTGAATATAACTTAGACATTGTTGCCACAAACCCAAGCACCGATTACATTGTGCGTAGTACTGATGGCTCAGAAAAGACCATTCGCTCGGCAGCCGACTTGCCAGACGTAAGTAAACTTGTCGATATTCAGGAGCCGTGGATTAAGGGCGAAGTCGTCGTGCCAGGTGATTATCTCGGATCAGTTATTCAGCTCGTTAATCAAGTTCGTGGTCACCAAACCGATCTTAGTTACGTGGACGAGAACCTGGCCATCGTCACCTTTGAAGCTCCGCTTGCTGGCGTGCTGACTGATTTTTATGACAGTCTTAAGAATGTAACCAGCGGCTACGGGTCATTTAATTACGAGATTACCGATTATCGTGTAGAGAATCTCGTCCGTCTCGACATCCTCGTTGGTGGAGAACTCATTGATAGTTTAAGTCTCATCGTGCACCGTGATGACGCCTATCGCCTGGGTAAAACTATTGTGGAAAAACTCAAGACCATTATCCCCAAGCA
>CAYPFI010000071.1:0-4106 GCA_964410005.1 uncultured Candidatus Saccharibacteria bacterium
TGCTACGCTGTCTACAGGTGCAGCTAAAAGGAGGAATACATGATGGCAACATTTGAATCAATAACATGGCAGGCGATTGGTGTGCTCGCAGTGATGCTTTCGACTTTAGGAACAGCGATTGTCTGGACTTACAATAAAGTGTACCAACTCGGCAAAACGGATCAAAGAATTACTAATATTGAATATATTCTTGATGTTGAGTTTAGAGAGAAGTTTAGAGCTATTGATAACCGTTTCGATAAAATAGATAACCGTTTTGAAAGAATTGACGAGCGTTTTGATAAAATAGACGAAAAGTTCGATAAACTCTACAATCTGTTGTTGAAGAAACAATAGCCACGTTTGCCCTCGCTCTGGTATCATAGATATAACAAATGAGGGGAAGTCTGTGGTTTATAGTGATATTCAGATCCGCCGGGCTGTAAGCCAGGGGCACATCGTAATACATCCAATGATTGACGAGAACATTCGCGGCTCAAGCGTCGATGTTACCCTGGGTGAGTATTTTTATACGACTGAAAGTGCTAACACTCGAGACTTCTACAATCCCTTCGATGCCGAGGATGTAGATCGTTACTTTGATGGCCCCTATAAAGCGATGCCGCATGCTGAGTGGTGTGAAAAATACGGTCGTAAGCTCTTTAAGGGCATTGACCCGATGCAGCCCATCATCGTTTTGCGACCTGGAGAAAGAATCCTCGCACATACCCATGAGTTCATTGGAATCAATCCACCGGGCACTACTGAGATGAAAAGCCGCAGTTCCTGGGGCCGTAATGGTATTGCTGCTTGTTTTGACGCTGGTTGGGGAGACCCAGGCTACATTAACCGCTGGACCATGGAGGTTTACAATCTGAACCGTCAGGAAAGTGTGGTCATTCCCGTTGGTGAACGTATTGCTCAAATCATCTTCCATGATACTGGCGAAGTAGATCGACACTACGGTAAGGGCGGTAAGTACCAGGGCGGTACCGACCTTCCGCAAATTATTGCTAATTGGAAGCCGTCCGATATGCTACCCAAAGCCTTTAGCGATGCCCGACATAAACCATTGCCGCTATGAGTAAAGGGAAGTTTATTGTCATCGAAGGAACCGATGGTTCTGGCAAAGGAACTCAGTTTAAAGAACTTCAAAAACGATTAACTGAGCAAAAGGTACAATTCGAAACTTTTGACTTCCCGCAATATGGCCAACCAAGCGCCTATTTTGTTGAACAATACCTGAATGGCGAATATGGTACGCCTGACGACATTGGTCCGTATCGTGGCTCGACGTACTATGCCATGGATCGTTATCAAGTCTCTTTTAAGATTCGAGAAGCGTTGGATGCTGGTAAGTGGGTGATAGCCAACCGTTACGTTGGGTCAAACATGGGGCACCAAGGCGGAAAGATTGCTAACGACGACGATCGTAAGAAATACTTTACTTGGTTAGATGACTTTGAATTCAACATCATGGGCATACCCAAGCCAGATTTAAATGTCGTATTGCATATGCCCGCTGAGCAAGCCCAAAAGTTAGTCGATCAAAAGGCTCAACGTGAATATCTGGGCGACAAAAAGCGCGACATTCATGAAGACGATCTTAGCCACCTCAAGAACGCTGTAAAAGTATATTCTGAGATCACTGAGTTATTTCCAGAAACGTTTACCAAGATTGAATGCATGGAGGGCGACAAGCTACTAACTATTGAGGAAGTTAGTGATCTGATTTGGCAAAACGTTGAGCCGTTGATAAACTAAATACAAACAGGGGGAAGTCTTGAAAGCAAACAATAAATACTTAGAACACGTCTTAAAGGTAACCACTCAGGGCGAAAACAAGCTCAATGAGGTTCTTACTGACGCCACCGGTAATGTATATGCCTTCAATGGCACCGAAAGTCCCGTAATTGTAGCGGCTGCTATGGCCCGCCTCAGCCGTCGCGGTGATGATATGCGCATTACCTACCTCGATGAGTTTTCTGGTGCTGCAACTGATGCTGACGCCCTGATTAAACGTGTTGTTACTGCTTACGGCGATGATTCTGTTCAGCAGCTCGTTGGTGTTCACGTCGTCGTCGAGAACGCCAGTAATCTCCTCACAAAGCTCCTGGAGTGGGGTCGTCTCGGTAGCTACTTAGAGCAATCCACCCGTTATATCTATTTTGATGAGACTGATGCCACTGGTAAGTATCGTTACTATGTGCCGGAAAATCTTAAGGGTGAGACGCAAGAACGCTACATCAGTAGTATGGACCAAATCTTCAAACTGTATTCAAAGCTGGTACGTGAATTGACTGACTATGTGCGCGTAAAGCATCCTAAGCCAGCTGATGTTAAAGAGCGAGCTGCCTGGAGTGGTGCTACTAGGGCTCAAGCTTGCGACGCCGTGCGAATGTTGTTGCCAGTATCTACCAAATCTACCGTCGGCATCTTTGCTTCGGCTCAGGCCATTGAAAGTCTGATCATGCACTTGCGTAGCGAAGAACTCTTAGAAGCTCGTCAAACTGGCGATGCCATCCTGCGAGAAGTCCGCAAAGTCATTCCAGCTTTCCTGGAGCGAACTGATCTACCCGAGCGTGGAGGTGCAACTACTGCCTACCGAGCCACAACTCGCTCAGAGCTAGCAGAACTCGCAAAAAAATACCTGCCCGTTAAGCCCGAGAATTCTGCTGACGACGTTAAGCTGCTCTCGTACTGGCCAAAGGATGAGCTTAAGTTGGTGCCAGAGATCCTCTTTGAGCACACCAACTTGCCATTACGTACCATTCGTGACGAAGTCAGCCGTTGGGGTGAAGAGCAGAAACGAGAAGTCATTCGCACTGCCGTTGGTGAGCGTCTTAACCGTCGTCACAAACCCGGTCGTGCCTTTGAAATTCCTCACTATGAATTCGAAATTACTGCCGACTATGGCTCATTCCGCGACCTGCAGCGCCATCGTATGGTCGACGCCTTTGAATGGCAAAAACTGAGCCCAGATTTTGGGTATGAAGTTCCTGAGCTCGTTAAAGAAGCTGGGCTCGAAGAACAATACGTACATTGCTTTAACATCAGCAAGCGTCTGTACAGTACCTTAGTAGAAGCTGGTCATCCGGCCGAGGCCCAATACGCGGTACTCCTTGGAAATCGCATGCGTTGGCGCTGGGTACTTAATGCCCGAGCACTCTTTCATCTGTTGGAGCTCAGAACTGCGCCACAAGGACACCCTGGCTACCGCAAGATAGGCAAGCAAATGCACGAAGCTGTAAAAGCGGTTCATCCGCAAATAGCCGAAGCTATGCGTTTTGTAAACCAAGATGAGGATCCTGAGCTTACTCGCCTAGCTGCTGAACGAGCTACTCAATATAAGCTAGATAAGCTTGATAAAACAAGTTAATCACTCTACGCCAGCTTGATTCAAAGGTTTAAGCTTGTTATGCTTATACCTGATACATAAGGGTGCGTGTGCCAATAAAAATCAAGTCAATTAAGCTTAGTCTTATTTCTGCTTCACTAGCTATTGTTAGTCTGTTTAGCTTTATCTTACTGCGTCATATCCCAACTGCTAATGCTGCCGATCCAGATATCACTAATGGCATTATTGTAGACTCTATCCTTGATGCTCCTGACGACGTCATCGATGGTGCCTGCGATGATGGTGCAGGTAATTGTACCTTACGCGCTGCCATACAAGAAGCGAATTCTAATGCTGATGCGAGTGTTATAGAATTCAACATTGGGCCGCTAGATGGTTCAGTTAAAACAATCGCCCTAGAGACTGCTCTGCCAAACATAACTAAGCAAGTCACTATAGATGGCTTCACTCAAGATGACGCTTCGGCCAATACCGCGGTGTTTCCTGAGCCGTTTGACGCCGAAATGCGAATTGAATTAGATGGTTCCACCATGTCACCTAGTGGAGCAGGCCTCTCCTTTGTTGATGGATCAGATGGAAGTATCGTCCGGGGTCTAACTATTAACGAGATACCAGCCGCAGGCATATTTTTGTTCCCTGGTGCAGACCACATTAAAATAAAAGGCAACTACATTGGAACAGATCCAACAGGTCTTATAGCCAGAGGGAATTCTGGTAGTGGCGTAACCAGTGAAGGTACCGGGTTTGGTGTTGGTGGCCCGGACTATGT
>CAYPFI010000072.1:0-4088 GCA_964410005.1 uncultured Candidatus Saccharibacteria bacterium
AACTGTTCCTATCGTTATTACGCTTATGCTAACAAGAAACGACCCTTATATGCAAGGGTCGTTCTGGTTTATTCAACTACCGGAATGAATGTTCGGCGGTTGGTGCTTTGTGGCAATGTTAGCATTTCGCTCCTTTTTGTTTTTTATTTTTGCGGCACTTTTTGTGCGTATGCCTACAACTTAGCACAGCATAAGCACTTTGTCAAGCGAGCATGACAACGCCTCGGGAAACCCGAGGGTTGCCGAGGCGGTAGAGGGACGGATGATGGGCCGGACGACTCAGCCGTGGGCGTAGTCGTATGCGGCCATGTGGTACTCGCTGATGGTGGTTTCCGGTGGGTCATCGGGTGAGACCCTGAAGCCGTAGGGGCCGAGCGGGATGCGAACCAGCTTCTTGGTCTGTTGGGCGACTCGGCTGGCCAGGACGAGGAAGACGTTGACGGGGATCTCGACTTCGTCGGGAACCACCAGGTAGGTGCAGTCCTCCTGCCCTCCAGGCTCCGCTTCCATCCGAGCCATGAACGCATCGCTGGGTTTGGCCCTCAGGATGGCGAGCAGATCGGCGCGGGTGACGGTGAAGTTGCCGCCGTCGCCGGTCGCAGCACCAACTTCCTTGCAGTCCAGGCCGAGCAGGACTTGGACGATCCCCTCTTCCATGGAGGGCAGCTCCTTGGCCTCGTCCAGCTTCTTGGAACAGAGCGCCGACGGAATCGCCGGGTTGGGCGTGCATCGGAGGGGTCGGCTGGCACGGAGACGAGCTCGTTGCCACTCGTTGGTCAGCTGCTGAACCACGGCAGGATCCTCGCTGAAGTTGGGTGGTGCGATCTCGAAGACGCCGATGGAGCCGATGCCACTCAGTGGCAGACTCACCTTCCGACCGGTAGCGTTGCCGGCACGGATGGCGTCGCGGACGACGGCTTCGTCGCTGTCGTTGGGTCCTGGGCAAGCCGTGAGCCTCATGCCGGCACTCCCATCTCTTCGAGCTTGACGGTGATGTAATCCGTGGCGCCGGAGTGGCTGGGGTCGGGCAGGGCCTCGATCTCGGTCTTGGCGAAGATTCGAGTGGACTTGCCGTGGAAGCCGGATCGGCTGGCCAGGCAGACCGTGACCTTGTCGTGCTTGCGGGTCACCAGAGCGTGAGCCGCTTCGGCGGCGATGGGCTCGAAGCCCTCGCCTTGGTCTTGATGTAGAACGATGCGCATGGCATAAGCCTTTGCTGGACGATAAAACATTTGAATTATGGCACTTTATCATAAAATAGTCAATTGTTTTATCTGATAGTCGTATGGTAAAATACGAACAAATCGTAAGGAGTGAGCGTGGAGCTAGCTAAGCAATACACCCCGGCTGAACATGAGTCGGAATTATATAAACTGTGGGAAGAATCGGGTGCCTTTAAGCCTAATATGGATTCGGATAAGGCGCCATTTAGTATTGTCATGCCGCCACCTAATGCTAACGGTAATTTGCATGCTGGCCACGGTATGTACGTTGTTGATGACATCCTGACTCGCTACTATCGCATGAAGGGCCATCCAACGATCTGGCTGCCAGGTACCGATCATGCCGGTATTGAAACGCAAGTGGTGTTTGAGAAGGAATTGGCCAAAGAAGGTAAAAGCCGCTTCGACTACTCCCCCGCCCAGTTCTACGATGCTGCTTATGAGTTTGTGCTCAAGAACGAAGATATTATGCTTAATCAGATGCGTAGCATGGGCTTTAGTGCCGACTGGAGTCGCAAGACCTTTACGCTCGATGACTCGGTTATCACGACGGTTTATGAAACCTTCAAGCGCATGCATGACGATGGACTGATTTATCGCTCTAATCGTATTGTGAATTGGTGCCCAAGCTGTAACTCAAGCTTTGCTGATATTGAGATCAAGCATCGCGAGCAAGTGGATCCGTTGTACTACATTAAGTATGGCCCGTTTGTGCTGGCAACGGTTCGCCCTGAAACCAAGTTTGGTGATACGGCAATTGCGGTGAACCCCAAGGATGAACGCTACACCAAGTATGTTGGCACCGAGATTGAGGCTGAGGGTCTTCAAGGCAAGTTTAAGCTACGTGTCATCGCCGATAATCATGTTGACCCAGCCTTTGGTACGGGCGCCGTTAAGGTCACGCCTGCCCATGACCCTAATGACTGGGAGATGAGCCAACGCCATGACCTAGAAGTAGTTCCGGTCATTGGTACTGATGGCAAGCTGCTCGAGATTGCCGGACGATTTGCTGGTATGGTAGCCAGCGAAGCTCGCGAAGAAATTGCGCGTGAAATGGAATCAAGGGGCATGATGGATCATATCGAGATGGACTATACCCACTCCGTCGCCTATCATGACCGTTGCGGCACACTTATTGAGCCGCTGACTACTGAGCAGTGGTGGCTGAGTGTCGATGAGCTCAAAAGACCTGCAATTGATGCCATCAACAAGGGCGATGTAACCTTTTATCCTGAGCGCTTCACTAAGCAAGCCACTGATTGGCTTGAGGGGCTACGCGATTGGAATATCAGCCGCCAAAACTGGTTCGGTATCGCAATTCCGGTCTACTACGGATTGAGCAAGGATGCCAATAAGGACGAGTACATCATAGCCTTTGATGAGCAAGAAGCCATCGACTACTACGGTGAAGGCAATTACGAAAAAGAAACGGATACTTTTGATACTTGGTTCAGCTCTGGCCAGTGGCCCTATGCCACCTTGCTTGCCCATCCCGACCTCGACATGAGTCGCTTCTACCCCACCTCCGTTATGGCTACCATGCGCGATATCCTCTACCTGTGGGTAACCCGCATGATTATGTTTGGCATCTATCGCGAAGGTGCAGTCCCCTTCCGTCAGGTGTACCTCTGGGGTGCCGTCAATGATGCTCATGGCAAGAAGATGAGTAAGAGTAAGGGCAATGTTATTAACCCGCTCGTCATGACCGAGAAATTTGGTACTGATGCCTTGCGCCTGGCTCTAACCATCGGCGTAACTCCCGGTACAGGCGGTAGTCTGAGCGAGGAAAAGATTCAAGGCTATCGCAACTTCTGCAACAAGCTTTGGAACGTCGCTCGTTTTATCTTGGGACAACTCCCGGCCGACTACTCCCCTGCTTCGCCTGAGGCTAAGACGCTAGCCGATAAATGGCTGCTAGGTAAACTTGGATCTACGGTTGAATCAGTTGGCAGCGATATTGAGAACTTCCGCTTAAGCGAAGCCGGCTCATCTGTCTACTCCTTTGTCTGGAACGACTTTGCTGACTGGTACATCGAGGCCAGCAAAGGTGAAGCTAATCTTGACCTGTTGGTGCACGTCCTTGAAGCTGTACTGAAGCTGATACACCCATTTGCACCATTTGTGAGCGAAGCAATTTGGCAGAAAATGCCTTGGCAAAAGCAAAATCTTATTATTTCGGCATGGCCGAAAGCCAAAGCTGATTACACGCACGAAGTAGGGGAGTTTGAATCGTTAAAAGAGCTGATTCTCTCGATCCGTTCCACAAAGACCGCTTTAGGGGTAGGCAAGATTCCGGCCATCACGACCAGCCAGAAACTTCACGAGCAATCTGATCTCATAAAGCGACTTTCACAACTTGAATCACTGGAAGTGATAAGGAAGGGGAGTGGGCTACGTGTCGCACATCCTGAATATGATCTTTGGCTCCAAGTTGACCAAGAAACGATCCAGTCTTACATTTCTAAACTTAAAGAACAACAGTCTGAAAAGCAGAAATACGTCGATTCAATCGAGAAGCGTCTGGGCAATCAATCATATGTCGATAATGCGCCAGTCGAGATCGTGGACGAGAGCCGCGCTCGCTTAGATGAGGCAAAGAGGGTACTATTAGTCTTAGATGAGCAAATCCAAGCAATCAACCAGTCATAAAGGGGTAGTTGTTGGTGTAATAGGGGGTATCGCCGTAGCGCTGGCAGTCGCCGGTTGGTTTGCGTACCCTAAAGCCGTTAGTCGAATTGTACTTAAGGGTGATGTTTACCAGAAGAGTGATCCATCTAGAGCCCTGGTTTATTACCAAGCGGCCGATTATGTAAGTGGGGCGAGTTCTAATCTCGTTATTAAGCAAGTGGAAACACTTAATTCTCT
>CAYPFI010000073.1:0-4075 GCA_964410005.1 uncultured Candidatus Saccharibacteria bacterium
ATTTTGAGCGCGTTTTTCGGCCGCACGAATACCCAGCCAGCGGATCAGCGCAGCGATCAGCAGCCCGATGCCTGTCAGTACATAAACAATGGCCGCCCAAATGAGTATGTTCACCCAAAGCGGTGTCTTATACGGCCAGAGAAGATTAGATACCGCTCCCGATGGCCACAACGCCTCAACCGTAAAGTCGCTGCCACTTATGATGTTCGATGCAGTAACGGTACTTGTAACTTCATCGATGACGCAATCCTTGCCAGCTGTTCCGACTGCGCCGGTGTAGCAAGCTAGCTTTGGAGTGCTTGGGCCAACTACTTTCACCTTAGCAACAGCAATTGGTACCTGCCAGCCACTACCGGTCACATTATAGCGAAGCAAATCACCATCCTTATCGACGAGTAATGAATCGAAATGATACTTAATGGTATAGACATGTGGGCCAGTGATCGTCGTATTAGCACTGCCAATCTTAATCACTTCATTATCACCTTCTCGGCTAGTTTTAAATTCGGCAGTTACATTGTCGACCGCAACAGAATCGAAGGAGAAACCGGGCTTGTAGGTGACGCCTTGATCATCGGTGTAAACAACGGGGATGTAGCGATAGATGCCATGACGCGAGGCGTAACCAAAGTCATAATTAATAGTCTCGGTAACGTCTACTCGCCCACTTTCCTGGACGGTAACTACGCTATCCAAGCTAGAGACTTGTTCGGCCGCATGAGCCCTAACAGGCACCAGAACGGCAACGAGGACTGCAACTGCAACTATCCAGCGCTTCATTGTGTCATCCCCCGCAAGAAATCAATCCACTGGGCAAAGTTAGAGCGCTGCGGCTTGGTACTCTTAGCCACAACTTTAGTTTCTTCTTTTTTGGGCAAAATGATCACACTCTCGCCTGGTGCTTGCAAGCCGAGTTTGGCACGTGCAGCTTTGTCTTTATAAAGTTCTGTCTGAAAATAAGCGATCTGGTACTGCAATTCCAAATTGCTTTGCTCCAACTGCTTATTACTCTGTTCGATCCCAGCAATCTCGCGCTGCAGTTGATAGTTGCGTCGAATAGTACCAAACAGCGAAAAGGCCAGGTAGACGCCGAGTAACCCAAGCAGCACATTTATGGCTAAATTTTTAGATTGAGGACTAAGACCGTTCACCTTACTAGTTTACCATGCACAATACTTCTTATGCTTTGCTATAATGAGATCATGAAACGCCACCTTGGCATTATTGCGCTTGTAGCAGCCTGCATTTTATCGGGTATCAACGGACCGATTATCCATGAGACCGTTAGTAAGATGTCGCCATTTCTATTTGGCTTCTTGCGCGTATCAATTGCTTTCCTCATCATGGCCCCGTTAGCCATTATTCTACGTCGCCGTCGAACTAAACGTCAGCGCACCATTGCCAAGCAGGATCTAGCCCTAGCAGCACTCGGAACACTCCTTATATATGGTGTTGCCAACCTTTGCTTCTATATTGGCATGCAGCGAACGAGCAGCATCAACGCCGCGATTATTATTCTTTTGTGGCCGGTGCTCTATTTTTTAATGAGTATTCGAGTACTTAAGGAACGTTTTAACAAGCGAGCCTTCACTGGCATAGGCCTGGCCTTTGGTGGTGCGTTGTTGGCAGTTCTGGCCCCTATGCTCGGTGCTGCGCAGGCAGGATCTGCTAGTATCCTTGGCAGTCTCCTGGTGTTGCTATGTGTGTTTGCCGATATTGCGGGAACGCTTATCAATAAGAAGGTCTTGAAGCGCATCCACCCTACTGACATGATCGCTATTGGTCTTGCCGTCGCAACTGTCTACTATGCGTTCCTGGCTGTGCCGTACTTTGGTCAACTATCCCTGCTTGCTCAGCCACCAATACTGTATGCGGTACTTTACGGCGCCATCATGGTCGGGTGTGTTGGCTACCTCTTATCGACCTTTGGCCTCAAAGTAACTAAGAGTGCCGATGTTAGCATTACCAACTATATTCAGCCCATTACATCCATATTGACAGCCATTCTGTTCTTTAATGAGAATTTTACTCCTGCCCTAGCAGTTGGTACAGCTATCGTCTTTCTGGGTCTTTACCTGGTCGAAGGCCACAAGCTCAAAGGTGCGCATAATCACGGTCATCATCGCTAGGCGACTTCCCCTGCACCTCGTCTCTTGATATACTCTTGAAGTACATGGGGGCCCGTAGCTCAGTTGGTCAGAGCAGTCGGCTCATAACCGATTGGTCGCTGGTTCAAGTCCAGCCGGGCCCACCAAGTACACTTATGAACTACTTTTGATTAAGAGCCGCGTCAATGGCGGACTTGAGACTCTCATAGCTTGAGCTAGCAATGGCTTTCCCATTTACGAAGAAAGTTGGGGTACCAGTTACGCCCACAGCATCACCATCTGATTGATCTTGCTTGATGTAAGCAGCAGTTGCGGCGTCGTTAGCGTCTGACTTGAGCTTAGCTGCGTCCATACCGAGGGCTTTGGCATACTCAGCGAACCTGCCAGTTGGGTCACCAAGATCACTCCACTCGTCTTGTGTCTCATAGAGCTTGTCATGCATCTCCCAGAACTTGTTCTGTTTTGATGAAGCCTGTGCATATTTAGCAGCAACAAGCGCATTCTTGTGGATACTTTCAAGTGGATAGTTACGGAATACAAAGGTAATTTTATCTCCATATTCGTTCAGGATTTTTTGAACGGTTGGGTGGGCAGCACCACAGGCTGGACACTGGTAATCGCCAAATTCAACAAGCTGTACACTCCCCGACCCTTTTTTCTGGCTGTCTTCACGCACCAACTTTGATGAGTCTGTTGCAGTTGATGCGCCTGGTTTATTAAACAACAGGAACACGCCGATCAAAGCAGCCACAATTAGGGCAATAATACCGAATAAAATCTTAGTTTCTCTTTCCATTGAACCTCCTATACAAGTATAAACTGATTAAAATTCCGCTAAAGGCCATGAGTGAGCCAAAGGGAATGGTCATAAATCCAAAGTAATTGATTTGCACCGTCGTGCAGCTAATGCCAGCCTGGCAAGGAGCGACCGATTCTGGCAGGATCTTCCATTGCAATAATGTGTGATACAGAGCGATTACCCAGCCGATGGTAGCCAGCGGCCAAACATATCGATCAACAAACTTGTCTTTGTAGTAAATGCCAATGCCCAGAATGAACGGGATGGCATACATCATTGAGCGTTGATACCAGCACAGAACACAGGGCGGAAGATGAAAGATCTCGCTGAGGCTCAAGCTAATAAGCGAAGCGGCCAGCGAAATGCCGAAGGCAAGATATAGACTATAGTCTTTAAAAAATTTCTTCATGTTCTTAAATTATACTTGAATATCTAAGCACTAGCGAGTGCGTTTAGAAAAGACTACCCCGGACGAAAGAATGAGGAGTGAGGCTAAGCCGACAAGTAAGAAGGTGGCTTGTCCTGTGCCAGCAAGAATTCCGCCATTGCTGCTCCCGCTATTTCCGCCTGAACTCCCGCCACCAGAGTCTGGATCAACTGGCGCAGGGAAGGCTGCAGCGGCAAAATTGTCATTCGGATTATCCGCTAGGTAGGTGACAAGGTCGGGATTACCGCCGCCGTTAAAGGCAGCGGCCAGGGCAGCCCCGACAGCGGCTGCGTCTGGATCAGAGTCTATTAACGGAGCTAGGGCATAATTAGTGAAAGTGAGGTCAGAATCCGGGGCTACCGTCACTGCCAGCGATGTCGAGATACTTTCTCCTTGTGAAAGTATCTGACCTGAACCAGTATAAAAACATAAGATGGCGTGCCAATCAGTATGGCTAGCGGCCACATAGTCTAGTAATGTTGTCCCACTATCAACGCAGGTAAGGTCTGGGTTAGAACTACCTACCAGGGTGAGCTCTGGAGGAAGAAAATCTATGAAGACACTTGAAGCAAATGGGCTAACACCGCCACCATCAAATTGGCCCAGATCTATATCTGCATCGCCTTCCTCGACAAGTGTTAGCTCATAATGAATAGTCTCGCCAGGAGCAACATTTTGTGGATCAGTGAGCGTTTTAGTAATAGACACGTCTGCCACGGGATCAGGTGGTGTATATTCGGT
>CAYPFI010000074.1:0-4028 GCA_964410005.1 uncultured Candidatus Saccharibacteria bacterium
AAATGTGCTTGGCCGGTGTTTTCGGTACAACGCAAAGTCTGACACAACCCCTCCTCGTTTGTTCTATTATAGCGCGCTATTAGTGTTCAACGAGTAAATATCTGTTGTATTTTCGGCTATAAATCTTTAAGATGCTTGTTTAAAGCATTGTAGCCCGCTGCATCTGCTGCCGCTCGAGCACTATCACGAGCTTCTTTAATCTTCATGGTTTTTGTATGTTGATTGTGTGCTGCAGGATTATCATATTTAACATCTGCGAAACCATTACTCATATCCGTAGCAATGTATTCCTTATCAGAATTTTTAGCTATTGGCGCTTCCGTGGCATTCGTAGCTTCAATTACGTCCTGCAACTTTTTCTCGTTGCGATCTACCATTTTACTAAGCTGTGCATAATCTTCTTCATCAAATTTAGCTGCATGGGCAACATACTCGGCAATCCCGGGATCTGCAATAGCCTTTGGATGCTCTTCCAGGTATTCCGCTATAAAAGCTTTTTGCTCATCTTCATTCCGAAGTGGCGCTTGTCCGCCTTGTTCGACTGACATATCACTCCTCCTTGCTGCTTTAATTCACTACGCGATTACGGCTTCGACGGCGGCCCATTCGGATTCGATGGATTCGGGGACGACAATCGTGATTTGGTCGCCTGGGTGGGCTTTAAAGTAGGTTACGCTGGCAAAGAGGACGCGATAATCAACGCCGCCGGCTTCAACGAAGTATTGGCCGTCGATGAGCTTAAGGGTTCCAATCAGTTTGCGGCGCTCCATGGGTCCGATTTGCTTATAGATAAAGGCGCCATCGTCAGCGATAGTTAGCTTGAGGATGTCACCCTGAATAAGCTTGGATTTAGAAGCATAGTTAGCAGGTACTGGGTAAACTTTACCATCTGGACCAGTCATGTTTTGACCATCAAATTCGCCTTCGATAATCTTACCAGCGGCGACTTCACCACTAATGGCAGTATCGTCGAGGCCACCGTCACCAATCAGGCTACCAAGTAGCTCACGGGCGCCGGCTAAGTTAGCTTCGGCAGTCTCGATCAGTTTTCGTAAGGTCTTGATTTGTTTGTCATTTAACTCAGCCACTCTAGCTCCTTGTGTTTTGGTATCAGTTTCTGTCCCTATATATGTATCATATTAGTTACTAATATGTCAAAGAAAGAAACAATTTTGTTAGAACAAAAAAGGCGCCGAAACGCCCAATTTGTAGGTTGTTAGCTAAATTAGCTAAGTTCGACGGTTGCGCCAGCTTCTTCAAGCTTCTTCTTAGCTTCTTCAGCTTCAGCCTTAGGAACATTTTCCTTAACAGGCTTTGGAGCGCCATCAACCAGACCCTTGCTTTCGGCAAGACCCAGGCCAGTGATTTCACGAACAGCCTTAATAACGTTGATCTTGCTGTCGCCAGCGGCGGCCAAGGTTACGGTGTAGGCTGACTTCTCTTCTTCGGCAGCAGCTTCGCCAGCGGCTACAGGAGCAGCAGCGGCAGCAGGTGCAGCAGCACTTACACCAAAGTGACCTTCAAGGACTTTAACGAGCTCGCTGAGGTCGAGGACGCTCAGGGTCTCAATTTGCTTTACGAGGTCTGCAAACTTAGCAGGAATCTCTACTTTTTCTTCAGTGGTTTTTACTTCTTCTTCAGCCATGGTTATCTCCTTAGATATTAGCGTTTATTATTCGTCTTTGGCTTCGCCAATAGCGGCGAGGACGGTTACGATACTACGGACGTTGCCACCAAGTACTCCAACAAAACTGCTGAGTGGTGCGGCGATGGTTCCAACCAGTTGACCAAGTAATTGATCCTTGGTTGGCAGGGCTGCTAGAGCCTTAACTTCGGCTGCAGTCAGCGTGGTGCCATCTTCCATGATGCCGCCAACGATCTCGAGAGCTTTATGCTCTTTGGCGAACTGGAATACGGCGCGGGCAGGAGCGACTTCATCGTCAAAGCCGATGGCCAGAGCCATTGGTCCTTTGAACATGCTAAGGTCGGTATCCTTAAGGTTGTCGGCGTTATTCGCGGCGATCTTCACCAGAGTGTTCTTGCTTACTCGGTAACTAATACCTTGTTCGCGCAAACTGTTGCGGAGTTCTTGGATCTCGGTGACGGTAAGGCCCCGGTAATCAGTGAGAACTGCCAGCTTGAGTCGGCTCAGCTCGTCGGATAGCGTGGCGACAGCCTGTTCTTTGGCTTCTCGTGTGATTGCCATACGCATCCTTTCTATTAAAAAATCTTTGGTACAAACCAAAGACGTAAAAGTTGCTTATTAGCACCTCGGTAGCAAATTAAGGACTTGTCCTGCTACTGTCTTTGGTTATTAATGACCATATTATCAGATACAGACCCTACCCGTCAAGTGGCTAAACCTGGCGTCTACCCAATACAGCGCGGGCCAAAACAATCAAGACAGACGCAACACCAACTAGTATGAAGACACTTTGCCCAGTACCAGCCAGGATTCCGCTATTGCCAGAGCTAGCATTCGGACTTGAATCAATCAGAGGGGTGTAGGCTGCAGCTGCAAAGTTATTTGTTGGTGATTCTAATTCATCAAAGTAATCTATTACATCGCCGGAACTAAGGGCATCTGAAGAAGTCTGATAATCTGGGTCATCAGGGGGTGCAGAACCGAGCACATAATTAGTAAATTCTAGCTCAGAATTATGAGCAACCTCAAAACCAATATTAGCTGTAATGGTCGAACCCGACTCAAGAAGCGTATCTGCTCCAGTCAACCAACAGACGACAATACCTAGGTCTGTATCATTAGATAGCCCAAACAGGCTTGCATATGGCGCCGGTGCATAGACACAGGTGAGATCAGTATTATCGACATCCAAAATCCACGCACCAGGTGGCAAGCCACTGGTTGGGTATCCAGGGTTAGGAGGATTTACCAAATTTGTCGGAACAATATCATAGAACAATCCGGCGCCACCTATCGTGCCATACTCACTTAGATCCGCACTGCCTGGGCCATTATTTGTGTAAGTAATTTGATAGTTAGCCATTCCGCCAGCTATGATGCTCTGTGGGTTAGTGAGGGTCTTAGAAACGGCAGTGTCTGAGACGGGAGGTGGCGGGATGTATTCTGTAGAAATGGCGCTAAATTCACTAGTATTACCAAAGCCAGCAGTCATTTCGTCATCAATCAAAGTTGCGGTTGCCGAAATGTTTGCATGAGATATGCCTGAAAGCACATGGGTAAAGTTTTGCAACCCAGTTCCGACAGAGGCAACGTTTTGATAACCAAGGAATTCTTCACCCTCACCGAATCCTGATGGGTCTGCAGATGTATTTGCAAAAAATTCAACGCGATAGTCTCCAGCTGGCACATCAAGAGAATACCTCATGGTTGTGCTTCCGCTAATCTCCTGATGCTCCAGACCGTCCGGGAAATTAAGCAGGTCATTGCCGCCAGAGTCTGGATCTAGCGGGTCATTGGGTGTAGCGCCCCCATCTCCATTGAGGCTCGAGAGGTCAATTCCTTGCTGATCATTATCATGTATAACATTGCCCAGAATGGCGACATTTCGAGTTTGTGATTGCCATACACTAACTCCATTCCAAGGGTTAAAAGCCACAACATTAGCCGCACCAGGCGTGATGCCCCCTACAAGGGCATCAGTCGTGCCGTAGGCCAAGATTATACCTTTGGTGCCATTGGGGACCGGATTCATGCCGGTGTAGTCGGTACCTACATAATTTCCTTGGATCTTTAAACCAGTCACACCATCAGGCTGTATTCCCCCGTCGCCATTACCCGAAAATATATTCCCTTCACCGAGCTGATCTCCGCCAATAGTCAGGTCTTCTACGTAGTCGGCAGTTATTCCACCAAGTTCATTGCCCATGGCTGTTTCGCCGTCAGCCGCAATACCTATATAGTTTCCTTTAAGGTACCAATGATCGGACCCATGAATCACTGCCACGCCCTGACACCCTATGGCAAGATTAGGGTCGTTAGAATTAGTGTTGTTTGCAGACAGTATATTCCTATCTTCTGGGTTTGGCCCACCAAGTTCAACATA